>CAYNCY010000367.1:0-4550 GCA_964395195.1 uncultured Steroidobacteraceae bacterium | reverse complement strand
AGCAGACCTCCTACTCGACGCTGCCCGCCGCGCTCGCCGCGCTCTCGCAGGTCCGGGACCTCCCGGTCATCGACGAGGCGCTGATCGAGAAGGGCGAGAAGTACGAGGGCTCGCTTCGGGCCGTCGCGACGATCGAGGGCGGACTTCCGAACGCGCTGCGCACCATGATGTTCTGGATCGACTGGAAGCGCTCAACCGAGTGGTACACGTGGGTGGTGCTGCCGTGAGCCCGACCGACCCCGTGCCCGCGCCGGATCCACGTCCGCTCTCGGACCCCGCGGCCGAGATGGCGGCGCTTCGAAGCGTCGCGGTCGATCCGCCCGACGCGGCGCCGCCCGCGCCGCCGGCGCCGCCCTCGCGCTTGCGGCGTCGCGCGCTGACGGCGATTGCAGCGCTCGGCGCGACCGCGAGCCTCGCCTCGCTCGTGATGCTCGCCGGCACCGCCCAGGACGCGGCGCGCTTCGATGAGCTGCAGCCCTGGCTCCTGTCGATCAACCTCGCGGGCGTGCTCGTGCTGGTGGCACTCATCGGCCGCAAGCTCTACGAGCTCGCGCACGACTGGCGCGCGCAGGTGCCGGGCTCGCGCATGAAGGCGCGCGCGGTGCTGACCTTCTCGGGCCTCGCGCTCGTGCCGATCCTGATCGTCTACTTCTTCTCGGTGAACGCGATCAACCGCGGCATCGACACCTGGTTCAGCGGCAACGTCGGCCGCGGCCTCGATGATGCGCTGGCGCTGTCGCGCGCGGCACTGTCGCTGCGCATGCGCGAGTTCTCGGGACGCACCGGCAAGATGGCCGAGGAGCTCGGTACCGCGCGTGACTTCGAGCTGCCCGCGCAGCTCGACCGTGACCGGCGCCTGGTCGGCGCCGCCGAGCTCATCGTCGTCGGCGATCACGGCCACATCGTCGCGGCGAGCACGGACTTCTCGACCGAGGCGTTGCCCGGGGCGCCGGCGGATGAGGTGCTGCTCGCGGCGCGCCAGGGGCGCAGCTACGTGAGCCTCGATCCCGGGCCGACCGGCGGCTATCGCGTGCTGACCGCGACCTCGCTCGCGCCGACCGCGGCGCGCGGCACCCGGGTCCTCGTCGCGAGCTACGAGGTGCCGGAGCAGCTCGGCACGCTCGCGGACGGCGTGCAAAGCGCCTACTCGCAGTACGGCCAGCGCATGTACCAGCGGCCGTACTTGAAGTCGACGTTCACGCTGACCCTCACGATCGTGCTGCTGATCTCCGCACTCGGTGCGGTGTACGGCGCGTTCTTCTGGGCGGCGCGGCTCGTCAAGCCCGTGCAGGACCTGATCGCGGGCACGCGCGCGGTCGGCAAGGGCGACCTCAACACGCGCCTGCCGCTGCCGTCCCGCGACGAAATGGGCTTCCTCGTGCACTCCTTCAATGACATGACGAAGCGCCTCGGGCGCGTGCGCGCGGATGCGGAGCGAAGCCGCGCCGCCGTCGAGCGCGAGCGCGCGAGCCTCGCGGTGATCCTCGCGCGCCTTTCGACCGGCGTCGTCGCGCTCGAGGCCGACCTCACGCTTCGCACCGCGAACGCCGCGGCCTCCGACATCCTCGGCCTCGACCTCGAGCAGTGGCTCGGACGCAGCTTTCCCGACGCCGCCGTCGGTCACGTGCTCTCCGAGCAGTTCGTCGCGGCCTGCCGGCGACACCTGACGGCCGGGCAGACCGAGTGGCGCGAGCAGCTGACCTTGAAAAGCGACAGCGGACGGCGCGAGCTCATGGCGGCGTGCACGGTGCTGCCGGGTGCCGAGGGCGGCGCGCCCGGGCTCGTGATCGTGTTCGACGACATTTCGGCGTTGCTCCGCGCGCAGCGCGACGCCGCCTGGGGCGAGGTCGCGCGCCGGCTCGCGCACGAGATCAAGAACCCGCTGACCCCGATCCAGCTCTCGGCGGAGCGCATTCGGCGGCGCTTCCTCGGCCAGATGAACGAGAAGGATGCCGAGGTGCTCGAGCGCGCGACCCACACGATCGTGCAGCAGGTCGAGGCGATGAAGCAGATGGTCAACGCCTTTTCCGACTACGCGCGGGCGCCGGCCATGGAGCTCGTCAGCTTCGACCTCAACCAGCTCGTCACCGAGGTGGCCGAGCTCTACCGCGCCCAAGGCTCCGGGGTCACTTTCCAGCTCTTCCTCGACGCGAACCTCGGGCTCGTCGAGGCCGACCGCGGGCGCCTCCGCCAAATATTGAACAACCTGCTCACCAACGCGCTCGAGGCCCTCGATGGCCAGCGCGACGGCTCGGTCGTGGTCGAGACCCGCCGCACCGCGGTCGGCGGCCACCCGGTGCTCGACCTCGTCGTCTCCGACAACGGTCCGGGCTTCCAGCGTGAGATCATCGGCCAGGTGTTCGACCCGTACGTGACCAGCAAACCCAAGGGCACCGGCCTCGGGCTTGCGATCGTGAAGAAGCTTGTCGAGGAGCATGGCGGCCGCATCGAGGCCGACAATGCCCGCGGCGGCGGGGCGCGCGTGCGCATCCTGCTGCCGCTCGATGACGCGGGACGCGAGACGCTCGCGACCGCTTCGACCCGTGACGCCCGCAGACCCGAGCCGAGGAGAGAGCGTGCATGAGCGCCCCCCGCATTCTTGTCGTCGATGACGAAGCCGATATCCGCAGCACCCTCAAGGAGGTGCTGACCGACGAGGGCAACGAGGTCGACGTCGCCGCCGACGCCGCCCAGGCGCGGGCGGCGCGCACGCGCCACGAGCCCGACCTCGTGCTCCTCGATATCTGGATGCCGGACACGGACGGCATCACCCTGCTGCGCGAGTGGTCGCGCGCCGGCCAGCTCGGCTGCCCGGTCGTGATGATGTCGGGCCACGGCACGGTCGAGACCGCCGTCGAGGCGATGCGCCTCGGCGCCTTCGACTTCGTCGAGAAGCCGCTCTCGCTCGCGAAGCTCCTGAGAGTCGTCGAGCGCGCGCTCGAGTCCGGCCGCAAGAAGCGCCTCGCGACGCGGGCACTCGTTCCGCCACTCCTCGCGCCCGTCGGCAAGAGCCGGCTGATGCAGGGACTGCGGGAGCAGGTCCAGCAGGTTGCGGGACGCGATGCCTCGGTGCTGCTGCTGGGTGAGTCCGGCACCGGGCGCGAGGCGTTCGCGCGCTACCTGCATTCACTGAGCGCGCGCGCCGAGCGTCCGTTCGTCGTGGTCGCGGGCGGCAGTCTCGATGAGCGCAATGCCGCGGAGCGCCTGCACGGCGCCGAGCGCGACGGCGTCGTCGAGCCGGGTCTCTACGACCAGGCCGCCGGCGGCACGCTCTACCTCGCCGGGCTCGAGGACTTCCATCCCACCGTGCAGCGCGTGCTGCTCGCCGACCTCGACGCGGGCAGCTTCAAGCGCGTCGGCGGCCACGAGAGCCGTCCGTTCGATGCGCGGATCGTGAGCTCGGCGCAGGTGAGCTTCGATCTCAATGGCGAGGGCGAGTCGTTCCGCCGCGATCTCCTGTCGCACCTGAACCTCATTGTGCTGCGCGTGCCGCCGCTGCGGGACTACGCGGAGGACGTGCCGGAGCTCCTTCGGTACTACGTCGACCGCCTGGTCGATGAGGAGCGCCTGACGTTCCGCCGCTTCGGCGTCGCCGCGCAGAATCGCCTGCGCAACTACCCGTGGCCGGGCAACATCCGCGAGCTCAAGAACCTGGTGCACAGGCTCCTGCTGCTCGGGGGCGACGAGGAGATCCGGCTCGAGGAGATCGAGCGCGAGCTCGCGACGCAGCTGCCGCAGGACGAGCCGCTCGTGAAGCAGGACTTGCTGGCGCTGCCGCTGCGCGAGGCGCGCGAGGCGTTTGAACGCGCGTACCTGCAGCAGCAGCTGCTCCTGTGCAACGGCAAGGTCGGGCAGCTCGCAAAACGCGTCGGCATGGAGCGCACGCACCTCTACCGGAAGCTGCGCTCGCTCGGTGTCGACTTCCGCCAGACCGCGGACGATTGAAGCGATGACGACGCGTCGCGCGCGACCGGCGGCGGTCGCGTTCATTCTCGTGACCATCCTCCTCGACGTGTTCGCGTTCGGGGTCGTGATCCCGATCCTGCCGAACCTGATCAAGGGCTTCCAGAACGGCGACACCGGCCGCGCGGCGGTCACCTACAGCGTGTTCGCGGCCGCGTGGGGACTCATGCAGTTCGTGTTCTCGCCGGTGCTCGGCGTCCTCTCGGACCGCTACGGCCGGCGCACGGTGCTCCTGATCTCGCTCACGGGCCTCGGGCTCGACTACATCCTGATGGCGCTCGCGCCGAACCTGATCTGGCTCTTCATCGGCCGGATCATCTCCGGGATCACTGCCGCGACCTACGCGACCGCGACCGCCTACATCGCGGACGTCACGCCCCCCGAGAAACGCGCCAAGGCCTTCGGCTACGTCGGTGCGGCGTGGGGCATCGGCTTCACGGTGGCGCCCGCGATCGGCGGCTTCTTCGGCGCGATCGATTTGAGGCTGCCGTTCTGGATCGCCGCGGGGCTCACGCTCGCGAACGCCGCCTACGGCTGGTTCGTGGTGCCGGAGTCGCTGGCGCCCGAGAAGCGCACGGCGTTCCGCT
>CAYNCY010000366.1:0-4566 GCA_964395195.1 uncultured Steroidobacteraceae bacterium | reverse complement strand
GCTCCCGCCATTGCGGCGACGCCCATCGTCCAGAAGGCTGCCATCGTCGAGAAGCCCACCGCCATCGGCAAGGCGCCCGCCGTCGAGAAAAAGGCGCTTCCGGCACTCGATCAGACGGTGACGATGCGCGCGCTCACGCCGCTCGAGCTGGCCGACTCATCGACCTCCCGGCTTTTCGTCGTGCAGCTGGCGCTTTCCGAGAGCGAATTCACCCCCGAGAACGTTCCGAGCCTCGGCATCTTCGCGGAGTACCGCCTGTACTCGGCGATGGGGCTCGACGGGGAGCGCATCATGCATGCGTTGCGCCTCGGATTCTTCACCGACGCGGCTTCCGCCGAAGCGGTCGCGGGCTACCTCAGGACACATTTCGACGCGGCCGCGGTCAAGCGGGTCAGCGAGGCGGAGCGCGAACGCTTTGCCGACCGGCGCGTCACGGCCAGCAAGGACGCCGGCGCGACCGGCGTGCACGCCGCGATCGAACTCAGCAGTCCCGACCTCACGCCGACGACACGGCTCAGCGACCTGACGAAGCGCTCGAACGGTCGCTCCTGACGATTGGCCGCTCTGGCCCCTGGGTAATTCCCCCTTCGGATTCCTCCCGCGCAGGGGTGCGCCTGCCCCGTGCGCCCCGGTTGCAAAGGATGCTGTCGGTGCTACCGTCCGCGTGGGATCCCACCGAGCGGGCCGACGGGCGGCAGCGCGTATTCAGGCTATTCGACGTTGGCGAGGATATATTATATATTCTCACCCCCCAGCACTGACGGCCCAGACACGGAGCAACGCATGAAGCCATGGACCGGGGTATTCCCCGCCAGCACGACGCAGTTCGAGTCGGACGAGCGACTCAACATTCCCGCCACCCAGAAAGTGGTCGAGCAACTGATCCACGACGGGGTGCACGGCATCATCTGCATGGGCACGGTCGGCGAGAACTGCTCGCTCAGCGCGGCGGAGAAGCGCAGCGTGATGAGCGCGGTGAAGGAAGTGGTCGCGGGCCGCGTGCCGGTGATCGTTGGCGTCGCCGAGTACACGACCGCGCTGGCCGCGGAGTTCGCGCGCGACGCCGAGAAGGTCGGCGTCGATGGACTCATGGTCCTGCCGGGCATGGTTTACAAGTCGCAGCCCCGCGAGACGCTGCAGCACTTCAAGTCCGTGGCCGGTGCGACGGGCCTGCCGATCATGATTTACAACAACCCCGTGTCCTACACGGTCGACGTGACGGTCGAGATGTTCAAGGAGCTGACGAGCGTCAAGAACATCGTCGCGATCAAGGAGTCCTCCGAGGACACCCGCCGCCTCACGGACCTCCGAAACGCGTACGGCAACCGCTTCACGCTGTTCGCCGGCGTCGATGACATCGTGCTCGAGAGCCTCATGCTCGGCGCGACCGGCTGGGTGTCGGGACTCACGAGCGTGTTTCCGCGCGAATCGGTCGCGCTCTACAACCTCGCGATCGCCGGCCGGTACCGTGAGGCGCTCGAGATCTATCGCTGGTTCATGCCGCTCCTGCATCTCGACACGATTCCGACGCTGGTCCAGTGCATCAAGCTTGCCGAGCAGGTGATGGGCCGCGGCTCCGAGATGGTGCGAGCGCCGCGACTGCGCCTCGAGGGTGCGGAGCGGGCCGACGTCGAGCGCCTGGTGCAGCACGCGGCGGCCAATCGCCCCGCGCTGCCCGCGCGTGCCGCGGCGTAGCGTGACCGCCGGGGTTGGCGGATCGTCGGCGGCGTCGGAGCTCCTCGGGCTCGAGGCGCTCGGGTTCGCCGCGACGCCGATCAGCGGCACGGAGCGCCTCGCGCGCTGCGAGCGGGCCTCGCGCCTGATGGCCGATCGCGGCGTCGACGCGATGCTGCTGCCGGCGGGCACCAGCCTCTACTACTTCACGGGGCTGCGCTGGAGTCCGAGCGAGCGCCTGACCGGGGCGCTCATCTGCGCCTCGGGCGAGGTGCACTACGTCTGCCCCGCCTTCGAGATCGGGACGCTCCGCGACGCTGACACGGTGCCCGGCACGATTCACGGGTGGGAGGAGCCCGAGGATCCGTACGCGCTCGTGGCGCGCGTGCTCGCGCACGCCGTACCGACCGCACGGGTGCTGGCGCTCGATGAGGCGGCTCCCTTCTTCGTCGCCGAGGGGCTCCGGATCGCCCTGCACCGCGTGACGCTGCTGAATGCATCCGTCATCACGCGCGGCTGTCGCATGCTCAAGTCGCCGGCGGAGCTCGCCATCATGCGCACGGTCAAGCAGATGACGCTGGAGGTGCAGAAGCGCGCTGCCCGGATCCTGAAGCCCGGCATCACCGGCAAGGAAGTGAAGCAGTTCATCAACGAGGCGCACACGCGCCTGAGTGGTGGCGGATCGACGTTCTGCCTCGTCTACTTCGGTGAGGCGACCGCGTATCCGCACGGTGTCTCGGCGCCGCAGGTGCTCAAGGACGGCGACATGGTGCTGATCGACACCGGCTGCGAACTGGAAGGCTACAAGTCGGACATCACGCGAACGTACGTGTTCGGGCAGCCGAGCGCGCGCCAGCGACAGGTTTGGGATCTCGAGAAGCAGGCGCAGGCGGCGGCATTCGCGGCGGCCCGGGTCGGGGTGCCTTGCGAAGCGGTCGATCGCGCGGCGCGGTCGGTCCTCGAGTCTGCCGGTCTCGGGCCTGGCTATCGGGTACCCGGGCTTCCGCACCGAACGGGACACGGCATCGGCCTCGACATCCACGAGTGGACCTATCTCGTCGAGGGCAATACCCACCCGCTGCAGCAGGGCATGTGCTTCAGCAACGAACCGATGATCTGCATCTACGGCGAGTTCGGCATCCGGCTCGAAGACCATTTCTACATGGACGAGGAGCGCGCGGTCTGGTTCACGGAGCCCTCGCCCTCGTGCGACGCGCCGTTCGGCTAGGCGCGGCTTCGCCTACTTCGCCGGGTTGGCCTTGAGGTGCCTGAGCAGGTCGTCGCGCACGCCGTTGATGTGACTGAAGAGGAGCTGGGCCGCCTTGGCCTGCTCTCCCGCCTCACACAGGTCGATCAGCTGGATGTGTTCCTTGTGCGCGCGCCGGCGGTTCTCCTCGGCGAGTGACAGCTGGATGCGCACGTAGCGATCGAGGTTGTCGTGGATCTTGCGGACGAACTCGAGGGTGATCGGGCGCTTCGCCGCCGAGTAGAGTTCCTCGTGCAATTTCCAGTTGTACTCCCCCCAGCGCAACGGCGGCGCCGAGTCCATTTTTTCGACGATCTTGCGCGCGCGCGCGACGGTTTCGGGATCGATCCCCTTGATGGCGCGCTTCAATAGGTCGACCTCGAGCGTCGCGCGGATGTCGAAGTACTCTTCGATCTCGGCGATGGAGAGTCGCGTCACGACCGCGCCCTTGTAGGGCACGTTGGTGATGAGGCCCTCCGACTCGAGTTGCTGGAAGGCCGAGCGCACCGGGATGTGGCTGACGCCGAGGCGCCGCGCCACCTCGTCCTGCCGAAGCTGGTGGCCCTGTGCGTACGTGTTCGAGATGATGAGGTCGCGAAGCGTGTCGGCAACCTGTGCCGACAGCGACTTGCGGTTCACACCGATTGATCGTGCCATCCTTGCGTCCCACTCCGTTCCGACGATCGCGTCCGCGACAGCATGCCGGAGCGCGCGCCCCGTTTGGCGAACGACCGCGCGCGGCGGCAGATTCGCATCGCTGCGGGCGGCGCGCAGGGTTGCGCAGCCGGCCGAAGCCCCGAATCACATTGAATATAATATATAGTGATCCGCGCGTGCCGACCGGGGTTTCGCGGTTGGCCGGCGTCAGTGCGACGCCTCGATGCTCCTTAAAAACGTGCCCTCACCGCGACCCGCCGGAGAAGCCAACATGATGGACCGACGCACCCTGCTCACGAACGTCGGCGCCGCAGGAGCACTTCTCGCGGGAGCCGGGGCCTTGAAGCCCGCCTTCGCCGCGACCTCCGCGACCTCGAAATCGGAAGGCCTTTTCCTGCCCAAGGACCGACTGGCACCAGCGACCTTCGATCGGTTGCCGCTCGCCTGGCACAAGGAGCGGATGCGCCAGCTGCAGGCGCGCCTCGCGACCGCGGGCTACGACGGCATCCTGCTCACCGAGCAGTGGAACATCATTTATTTCACCGGACTCTTCCACACCAACACCGAGCGGATGATGCACGTGTTCATCCCGACGGTCGGCGACCATCCGGTCTGGTTCTACCCGGCGCTCGATCGCGACCTGGTGCGCACGTGGTGGTTCGAGGACGGCGACATGTACTTCGACTGGCCGAACGTCGAAGGCGCGGCGCCGCAGGAAGGCAAGGTCATCAAGGGACCGACGCAGGACCTGTGGCGCTGGGCGCTCGGCGGCGTCAAGAAGCGCGGCTTCTCCGGCAAGAAGCTCGCCGCGGACAGGGAACTCGTGCCCTCGGCCCAGCAGGCCGTCGTCGATGTGCTCGGCAAGCCCATGGGCTCCGCCGCAGGCGATTGCATGTACCTGCGGATGCGCAAGACTCCCGAAGAACTTGCCCTGTCCCGGCGGGCATACGCCTACTTCGACCGGATCCACGCGTTCGCGCGCGACCTGT
>CAYNCY010000365.1:0-4567 GCA_964395195.1 uncultured Steroidobacteraceae bacterium | reverse complement strand
CGCCCCCTCGACCCGACCGAGGCGGCGCGCCACTGGGAGCGTCTCGGCCGCGGCATCGTCGTGCAGCTCGACTCCGGCGCTGTCGTGCACATCCGCGAGCCCGGTTTCGAGCTTCTCGACGGAAGCTGACGGACACCGCGCTCCCGGGCGCCTCGGCCCGACACGCTAGAATTCTCCCGCGCACCCCCACCCAGCCGCGCGGAGCCTCCCTTGCCGACCATCCTGATCACGGGCGCGAGCCGCGGCATCGGCCGCGCCACCGCACTCCTCGCGGCTCGGCGCGGCTGGTCCGTCGGCATCAACTACGTCCGGGACGAGGGCGCCGCGAATGAGACCGCGGATGCGGTGCGAAGCGCCGGCGCTCGCGCGACGACGCTCCAGGGTGACGTCGCGGACGAGGCGGCGGTGATCGCGATGTTCGATGCGTGCGAGCGGGAGCTCGGCGCGCTGACTGGCCTCGTGATCAACGCCGGCATCGTCGCGCCGCCGCTGCCGCTCGCCGACATGCCGCTCGAGCGCCTGAAGCGGATGTTTGACGTCAACGTGCTCGGCGCCTATCTCACCGCGCGCGAGGGCGCCCGTCGGCTCGCGAGCGATCGCGGCGGCACGGGCGGTTCGATCGTGTTCGTCTCTTCCGCGGCGACGCGCCTCGGGAGCCCCGGTGAGTACGTCGACTACGCGGGTTCGAAGGCCGCGCTCGACACGCTGACCATCGGCCTCGCCAAGGAGCTCGGTCGTGCGGGGGTCCGGGTCAATGCCGTGCGGCCGGGCCTCGTCGAGACCGAGATCCACGCGAGCGGCGGACAGCCCGATCGCGCGCAGCGTGTGGGTTCGACCTCGCCACTCGGTCGCCCGGCGCGCGCGGAGGAAATCGCGGAGCCCATCGTGTGGTTGCTGAGTGACGCCGCGTCCTACGTGACGGGCGCGCTCCTCGACGTCGCGGGTGGCCGCTAGCGGTCGAAGGCCGCTGGCACTGGACGTAAAAGAGCCGCCGGCACCTTTCGGTACCGGCGGCTGCGAGCCTCAGTTGTTCTGGGCGCCCGCGTTGATCCACGACTTGATCTGGTCGATCGTCGCCTGGTCGAGCGGCGTACCGCCCTTCGGCATCTGGCTGCCGACGATACCGGGCGCGCCCTCGAGCTTCTGGATCAGGTAGCTGTTGGTCGCGTCGTTCGCCTTCACTCGCTCGATCGTCGGGACCTCCGTGCTCGCCACTCCGACCAGAGCCGCGAAGCTCGCGGCCTTGGTCGTGAGGTTCTGCGAGCCCGGCAGCGTCGTACCGACGCCGCTGTGGCAGCCCGAGCAGATGGGCCCGAAGACGTTGGCCTGGATCGTCGTCAGCGTCGTCGCCGGCGTCGTGTTCTGCACGGTGATGTTGGCCACCGCCGAGGAGCCGACGTGCCCGTCCGGATCCGTCGCCGTCGCCTTGATCGTGACCGCGCCGTCCGCAACCGTGGTCGAGTCCCACGTTACGGTGTAGGGCGAGGTCGTCGCGACGCCGAGCGAGGTCGTGCCGTTCAGGAAGAACTCCACCTTCGAGACGCCGAGCGAATCGACGACCGTGGCCGTGAGCGCGACCGTCGTGCCGCTCACGGTGCCGGTCGGCGCCGTCAGCGTGACGACCGGGCTCGCACCCAGCACCGGTGCAGCGCCCAGGTCGATGCGCCCGTACACGCCGTTCGCCTCGTTGTTGAGCCCCGCCGCATAGAAGAGCGTGTTGTGCGGCTGGTTGTGCGCATCGTTGCCGAACGCGATTCCCCATAGGCCGGGCGCGGCGAACGCGGTCCCGGTCGAGTCCGCGACGGTGCCGACGAAATTGCCGGTGGTCGGGTCGTAGCCGTTCACCGTGCCGTCGCCGAAGTTGCCGACGAGGAGCGCACCACTCAGGGAGCCGAAGTCGCTCGGTGCGATCGCCATGCCCCACGGCGCGTTGAGCTTGCCACCGGTCGTCACGAGCCGCGAGACGAAGGCACCGTTCGTGTCGTAGACGTCGACGAGGCCGAGCCCCGCGCCGTTCGTGTTGTCATGGTTGTCGGGCGCCGCCTGCTGCGCGTACGTGACGTAGATCTGCGTCGCACCACCCGTGCCGGTGTTCGCGGCCATGATGCCGAAGGGCGCATAGCCCGCCGGCAGGTTCGGGTCCACGAACGTGAAGCTGGTCGCCGAGGTCGTCTGCTTCGCGAACGTCGTATCGAACACGTCCACCTTGTTGTTGTGGAAGTCGGTCGCGTACAGGAAGTTCGCCGTGCCGTTCTTGGCAAGGGCGAGGCCCTTGTACACGGCGCCACCCGCGTCGGTGTACATCGCGATCACGTGCGTGCTGTCGACGCTCGGTGCCCAGCCGCCGATCATTCCGCCTTCACCCGAGAAGATGAAGAGCGCGGTCGAGGTCGTCGTGCCGTTCGTGACCGGGAAGCCGCCCGTGCCGTTGAACACGATGCCGCTCGGATCGAAGCTCGTCGCACCCGCTGCCGGCAGCGAGACGATCAGGGGCGTCGCAAACGGCTGTGGTACCCCGTTGCCGTCGTAGAGCGTCGAGGTGCCGCTGCCGTTGTTGGCAACCCACGCGAAGCTCGTCGGGCTGAAGGCAATGCCCCAGGGATTGACGAGGTTCGTGTCCTGCACGAGCGCGGCACCGGCGGTATCACCGACGAGCGCGGTCGAGGAGAACGAGGTGGGCGCATTGACGGTGAGCGTGGCGCTGCCCGTGGTGCTGCCACCGTAGGCGCCGCTGCCCGTGCACATCAGCGTGTAGGTCACGGTGCCGGACGCGGTCGGCGTCTCGGTCGCGGTGCCGGTCGCCGTCTGCGTGCCGGTCCAGCCACCGCTCGCGGTGCAGGTCGAGCCGGCGCTCGCGGTCCAGGTCAGCGTCGTGCTCTGCCCGAGCACGATCGTCGTCGGGTTGACGGCAATGGCGATCGTGGGCGGAGGCGTCGTGCTGCCACCGCCCCCGTAGCCACCGCCGCCGCAGCCGAGTGCGACCAGGGTGGCGCCGAGTACCAGGATGCTGGTCCAGCTCGCGCGGTGCGCGCGCTTCAGGACGTGTTTGAAATCAGTCATGTGTGATCCCCTGCCGTTACGACGACGACGCCCGCACCGGAACACCCGGCGTGGACTGTCACTGCGTGTGTACCGGCCATCGGGCGGGGAAGTTCACGACTGCACAGTTTTGAAGCTTTGTTTTCGTCGCGTGAACCGCGCGCTCACCCGCGGGTACATGCCGTGCCGACAGCGCTGCGGGCTCCGACTTGACTGATCATTCAAGTCGCACTAGGCTCACTTGAACGATCACTCAAGAACGCCCGTGGACGCTCCGGACACCCGCCAACGCCTCGTGATGACCGCGCTCGAGCTCTTCTGGGAGAAGGGCTACGGCTCGACCAGCATCGCGGATCTCCTGAAGAAGGCCGACGTCAACAGCGGCAGCCTCTACCACTTCTTCCCGGGCAAGCAGGACCTCCTGCTCGCCGTCCTCGACACCTACCACGCCGGCATCTGGCCGATGCTGCTCAATCCGGCGTGGGAAGGCATCGACGATCCGCTCGAGCGGGTGTTCGCGCTCCTCGCCCGCTACCGGGCGGCGCTCGTCATGACGGAGTGCGCCTATGCGTGCCCGATCGGCAGTCTCGCGCTCGAGCTGCACGAGCCCGATCTCCCCGTCCGCGAGCGGCTCGCGAAGAACTTCACCGCGTGGACCGACGCGATCGCCGGCTGCCTCGAGGCCGCGGGCCCGGCACTCCCGGCGCAGCTCGACCGGCGTGCCGCGGCGCAGTTCGTGCTGACGACGATGGAGGGCGGCGTGATGCTCGCGCGCACCTACCGCGAGATCGCCTACTTCGACACCGCGGTCGCGCAACTCAAATTCTATTTCGATGAGCTCGGCCGCCACGCGGCCTCGACGGTGAGAAAAACGCGCCGCGTCCCGGCGCCCAAAAAAAGGAGAGGGAGATGAACGGTATCAATCTGATGGCGGTGGTCGCCGCGGCGGTCTCGGCATTCGTGCTCGGCGGCCTCTGGTATTCACCGGTGCTCTTCGGGCGCGCCTGGCAGCGTGCCGCGAAACTGAGCGATGCGGACCTCAAGTCCGGCAAGCCCGCCGTGATCTTCGGCGGGGCACTCCTCCTGTCGCTGGTCGCCGCGTTCGTGTTCGCGATGTTCCTGGGTCCCAAGCCCGGGCTCAACCTCGCGCTCGGTGCGGGTGCCTCGGCGGGCCTCTGCTGGGTCGCGGCGGGCTTTGGCATCAACTACCTCTTTGAGCGCCGGAGCTTCACGCTCTTCGCGATCAATGGCGGCTACAGCACGCTGCAGTTCACGCTTTACGGCCTCGTGCTCGGCCTCTGGCACTGATACGAAAAATGGACAGGCTCCCGGACTCCCGCGCCGGCCGCAGCGCGCGCTGCTAAGATCGGCGCGGGGTTTCCGGGGGGATTTCTTTATGGCGATCGCGAATCCGCTCCCAACGAACGCCGCGAGCGTCTGGCGAGCGGTCTGGGCCGTCGTCGCCGGAACCCTCGCCATCATCGTGCTCTCGGTGGCGACCGACGAGATCCCCGGTGTCGCGCACGTG
>CAYNCY010000364.1:0-4585 GCA_964395195.1 uncultured Steroidobacteraceae bacterium | reverse complement strand
GCCCCGGGCGGCGCGGGCGGCGCCCCCCGCGCGGGGGTGGGCGCGGCGGCCCGCGCCGCGGGCGGGCGGGTCGCCCCCCCCCCCCCCCACGGGCGGGTCCTTGAACGCCGCACCGTTCTCCGTGACGTAGAGCGGCAGGCTCCCGTAGCGGTCCCGGACCCAGCGGAGTACCGCCGTCAGGGCCTCGGGGCAGACCTCCCAGCCGGTCTCGGTGTACGTGGCTCCCGCCACCGGCACGCTCGCGGCCCTGACCGGCCAGCCTGCCGCGCTCGCTTGCGTGAGGGCCCGCGTGTAGTAGTTGATCCCGAGGAAATCGACCGGCGCGCGGATCGCGTCCAGGTCGGCGGCCGGGTGGGACGGCCAGGCCTCACCGTAGATCCGCGCCAGCTCAGCCGGATACTCGCCCCGAAAGACCGGATCGAGGTACTGGCGATTCATGTACGCATCGGCCTCCGCCGTGGCGCAACGGTCGGCGTCCGAGTCCGAGGCGGCGTATTTAGGTTCGAGGTTCACGACGAGTCCGATCGCGTGGCGCCCTTCCGCCCGGTACGCAGCGACCGCGGCCGCGTGCGCGCGCAGCAGATTGTGGGCCGCAATGGCTGCTTCGAACGAGCTGCGGTGTCCCGGCGCGTGCGTCCCGTGCTGGTAGCCGTTGTCGATGACGACCCATGGCTCGTTGACGGTGACCCAGTGCCGCACGCGATCATCGAGCCGCCGGAAGAGTACCGAGGCGTACTCGGCGAACCACGCGCTGCTGTCGCGATTGAGCCAGCCGCCGCGCTCGTCGAGGACCGCCGGCAGGTCCCAATGGTAGAGCGTGACCATCGGCTGGATGCCGCGCGCGAGCAATGCGTCCACGAGCCGCTCATAGAAGCCGAGCCCCGTCGGGTTGACCCGCCCCCGTCCTTCCGGAAGTACGCGTCCCCACGCGATACTGAAGCGATAGGCGCCGAGGCCGAGGTCCGCCATCAGCGCCACGTCCTCGCTCGAGCGTCGATAGTGGTCGCAGGCGATATCTCCGGTGTCGCCGCCGGCGATCCGGCCGGGCGTGTGGCTGAATCGGTGCCAGTTGCTCACGCCCGCGCCGTCGGCGAGCGGTGAGCCCTCGATCTGGTACGCCGCGGTGGCCGCGCCCCACAGGAATCCGTCGGGGAAACGCAGCAGCGGTGATTCGGCGCCGGTGTTCACGCGCCGGCACCCGCGGGACCGAGGACGATGTGCAGCGTGTGCTCGCGCCCGTCGGTCGCGATCGCGACGGCGACCGAGTCGCCCTCGAGCGTGAGCGGCACACCATCGAGCGTCGCGCCATCGATTCGGCGGCTGGAGCCGCGGGGATTGTCGACGCGGATCCGGTAGCGCGTGCCGTCCGGGCGCCGGTGCTCGATCGTGAAACCCGGCCAGGCATCCGGAATGCACGGCTTGACGCGCAGCGTCGTGCCGCCCTCGAGCGTAAAGCCGAGGATCGACTCGAGCGCCACCCGGTACATCCAGCCGGCGGATCCCGTATACCAGGTCCAGCCGCCGCGCCCGACGTGCGGGGCGACACCGTAGACGTCGGCTGCGATTACGTAGGGCTCGACCTGGTAGCGCGCGATCCGTTCGGGATCACCGCCGTGCGTGACCGGGCTCAACATGGCGAGCAAGCCGGCCGCGCGATTCCGGCGTCCGGCCTCGGCGAATGCCTTGACCAGCCACAGGGCCGCGTGGGTGTACTGGCCGCCGTTCTCGCGCACGCCGGGAATGTAGCCCTTGATGTAACCCGGGTCCTGCGGCGTCTTGACGAACGGCGGCGTCAGCAGGCGGATGAGGCCCTCCGACTCGCTGACCAGGCGTCGATCCGCGGCCGCGAGTGCGACGCCGGCCCGCGCCGCGGGCACCGCGCCCGAGAGCACGGCCCACGCCTGCACGAGCGCGTCGATCTGGCACTCGTCGCTCAGGTGCGAGCCGAGCGGCTCGCCATTGTCGTAGTAACCGCGCCGGTACCAGGCGCCGTCCCACGCCGCCTGCTCGAGCGCGACGCTCTGGGCTGCCTGGTACGCGAGCAGTCGCTCGACGACCGCGCCGTCACCGCGCGCGCGACAGATCGGCAGGAAGTCGGCGATCGCGGCATAGAGGAAGAAGGCCATCCACACGCTCTCGCCACGACCCTCCCGGCCGACGCGGTTCATGCCGTCGTTCCAGTCGCCGCAGCCAAAGAGCGGTAGTCCGTGCGCGCCCGCCGTCATGGCGCGCTCGAAGGCGCGCACGCAATGGGTATAGAGGTCCGCCGATTCCGGTGAGTCCTCCGCGACGAAGTAGCGTTCGTCCTCCCCCGGATCGAGTGCGGGGCCCTGCTTGAAGCCGACGCGCTCATCGAGCACGCCGCGATCGCCGGTCACCGCGACGTAGCGCGCCGTCAGGTAGGGAAGCCACACGAGATCATCGGCGAACTTCGTGCGAATACCCGCCGCCTCGGGCGGATGCCACCAGTGCAGCACGTCGCCCTCGACGAACTGGTGCGCTGCGTTCGCGAGTATCTGCCGGCGCAGCATGTCGGGATGCGAATGCGCGAGCGCCGCCGCATCCTGGAGCTGGTCCCGAAAACCGTAGGCACCTCCGGACTGGTAAAACGCCGTGCGCGCCCACAGCCGGCAGGCAATGGTCTGGTAGACGAGCCAGCCGTTGGCCATCAGATCGATTGCCGGCACGGGTGTCTCGATACGGGTGCGTCCGAGGCGCTCCGCCCACGCGCGCGTGACGGTGTCGAGGGCCGCTGTCGCTGCGCCGGCCACGCGATAGCGCGCGAGGAGCGCCGTGACTTCCGTGCCTGCATCCGCCTCGCCGAGCAGCGCCTGGCACCGGACCGTCGCGCCGGGCGCCAGGTCGAAGGAGGCACGAAGCACCGCCGCCGGATCGCCCCCGCGCACCGGCGTGAGCGGCGCGCCCGTGACGAGCGCATCCGGCGCTTCCATGAACCCGGGCGTGCCAAGGAACGCCGCACGGTCGAGACAGGCTTGCGGGACGACGCCGTCGAGGCCAGCGAAGGCGGCAAACGCCGTGCGGCCGGCGAACACCCCGGCGCCGGGGTTTCGCGCGAGCACCGCGCCGAGCGTCGGCTCGAATTCGACTGCGACCGCGTCACGGGTCTCCGTCGGGGTCGAACCGAGCACCCAGCGATTGAACGCGTAGAGCGACAGGCGACGTGGCGTCGGACCCGGGTTCGTGATCGCAAACTCGACGACCCGGATCGGGTCGCTTTCGCCGACGAACACCGTGACCTCGTGTTCCAGGCGCGACGAGACGTGTCGCCAGCGCGAGTAGCCGAACCCGTGGCGGACCTCGTACGCCGCTGCGGCCGGCGCCGGACCTGGCAGCGCCGACCAGAACGTGCCATCCGACTCGTCCCGCACATAGAACGCCTCGTCGTGCGGATCGAGAAGCGCGTCGTTCCGCCAGGGCGTCAGTCGGTGCAGCCGGCTGTTGCCGGCCCACGTGGTCGCGGCGCCCTTCTCGGTGACGACGACTCCGAAGGTCTCGTTGGCGAGGACGTTGCTCCAGGGCATCGGCGGGAGCCGCAGCGCGCCGTGCGCATCGCGAGTGAGGCGAATGACGTACTCGCTGCCGTCGGACGAGAAGCCGCCGTAGCCGTTGGCAGCCTGCAGGTCGTCGAGCGCCGGCGCAGAGGGCGGCGGGGGCGGCACCCCGTCTGACGGCGCCATGCGCTTCGCCCGATGAACCTGGGGCCCGTAGCCGGCGACGAGCGGGTGCAGCGCCGGCTTCAGAGTCGCAAGCGCCTCGGCATCGAGGGCCCGAGGGGGAGCGACCGCCGCCGAGGTCGCGGCTTCAAGGAGATGCGCGCGCAGCGCCGCGGCGTCCTCCCCCGCGGCCAGCAGGAAGCGAAGTGTCGTCGTGCCGCCCGCGGGCACGGTCACGCGCGTGCGAAGCGCGAGAACGGGATCGAGGACGGCGCCGACGCGACCGCTCAGCGCACCGCCCGCGGCCATCACCACCGGAACCGTCGGCCGGCGTCCGCGGCCGAGGAAGCGGCTGCGGTCAGTCTCCCACTCGAGGACCGGCGCACCGTCGAGCGCAACGCCGACCGTGGGGTTTCGTTCGCCGTTCGCGCGTGGGCGGCGGCTGGCCGAGAGCACGCCATCCTCCGCAGACCAGGCGGTCTCGATGAAGAGCTTGCTGAAGCCCGGATGCGCCGCATGCGCGGCCGGGTCGTTGAGTACGATCTCTGCGTAGGAGGTGAGTTCGAGCGTGCGCGACCCAGCGCCGAGATTCCGCAGGCGTACCACGCGTCGCTCGGCCGGTACGCCCGCGAGCACCTCGAGGCGCACCGAGGATTCGATGCCGTGGAATGAACGCCTGAGCTCGGCGCCCGTGGCATCCACGTGCCAGCCACCGGACTCCTGTCCCGGCAGCACGGGACCCGACGCCGTTGCGAGTGTTCCGTCAATCACGTCGCGCACGAAGACGTAGAAGCCGAGATCGTCTTCGCAGGCATCCGCGTCCCAGGCCGTCAGCTGGCGCTCGCCGAAGCTCGAAAATCCCGTGCCCACGGGCGAAAGGATGCAGTGGTAGGTGCCATTGCTGACGATCA
>CAYNCY010000363.1:0-4592 GCA_964395195.1 uncultured Steroidobacteraceae bacterium | reverse complement strand
CGCTACGAGCGCGAGAAGGCCGAGATGGACCACGTGTTCTCGACGTGGAGCGAGGCGCCGCCCGCGACGCTCGTACTCGCGCCGCCGGTGCCCGGCGTGCGCTCGAGCTCCTTCGGCTCGCGCCGCGTGTTCAACGGCCAGGCGCGCAGTCCCCACACCGGCATGGACATCGCGGCGAACCTGGGAGTGCCCGTGACGGCACCGGCCGCCGGCACCGTGATCGGCACCGGCAACTACTTCTTCAACGGCAACACCGTGATCCTCGACCACGGCCAGGGACTCATCACGCTCTATTGCCACCTGAGCCGCATCGAGGTGAACGTGGGCCAGCGCGTGAAGACGGGCGATGCGCTCGGGCTCGTCGGCGCGACGGGGCGTGCGACGGGACCGCACCTGCATTTCGCCGTGATGCTGAACCGGGCCTGGGTCGACCCGGAACTCCTGCTGATCGCCGCGGCGCCGGCGTCTCCCTAGCGCCGCGGCGCGCCCAAGCCCTCAGTCCTTCTCGATCGCGAGGCGGTGCACGACGCCGGCGACGATGGCGCCCGCGAGCGGCGCAACCCAGAAGAGCCACAGCTGCTCGAGCGCCCAGCCGCCGACCATGAGCGCCGGACCCGTGCTGCGCGCCGGGTTCACGGAGGTGTTGGTGACCGGGATGCTGACGAGGTGGATGAGCGTGAGCGCCAGTCCGATCGCGATCGGCGCGAAGCCCGCGGGGGCCCGCCGGCCGGTCGCGCCCAGGATCACGAACAGGAAGAAGAACGACATCACGAACTCGCTCGCGAGCGCGGCGCCAAGCGCGTAGCCGCCGGGCGAGTGCGCGCCGTAGCCGTTGCTCGCGAAGCCGCTCGCGACGACATCGAAGCCCGCCTTGCCCTCGGCGATGTAGCGCAGCACGAGGGCCGCCGCGATCGCACCGATCACCTGCACGATCACGTAGCCGATCGCATCGCTCGCCTTGAAGCGTCCCGCCGCGACGAGGCCGACCGTGACGGCCGGGTTGAAGTGGCCGCCCGAGACGTGGCCGACCGCGTAGGCCATCGTGAGCACCGAGAGCCCGAAGGCGAGCGACACCCCGAGGAGGCCGATGCCGACGCCCGGAAACGCGGCGGCCAGCACTGCGCTGCCACAGCCGCCGAACACGAGCCAGAACGTGCCGAAGAACTCCGCCGTGAGCTTGTTCATGTTGTTGAACCCCTTATCGTTATTGATTGTCGACGCTGCCGGGCCCCCGGACGCTACCAGGGCAGCTCCTTGCCATCGTACTGCCAGAATCGCCCGGACTTGTCCTTGGTGAGGCCCGCGATCACCTGGCGCATGCCGGCGACGCTGTGCTGGGGCCGAAGCGGAGCGTTGGGCCCACCCATCTCGGTCGCGACCCACCCCGGGTGCATCGGCACCGCGATGATGCCGCGCCTCGCGAGGTCGAGCGCCATCGAGCGCACGATCGCATTCACCGCGGCCTTCGTGCTGCGGTAGGCATAGAGGCCGCCGAGCGTGTTGCTGCCGATCGAGGCGATCACGCTCGAGAGCGTCACGATCTTCTTCTGCGTGCTCGCCGCGACGTGATCGACGAAGCACTCCGCCATCTTGAGGGGTGCCTGCGTGTTGATCAGGAAGGTCTGCACCCAGTCCTCGTAGTCGAGCTGACCGAAGCGCTGCGCCTGCATCCCCTGGCCCGCGAAGCTCTGCGCACCCATGGTGCCTGCGTTGTTGATGAGGACGTCGATGGGGTTGCCGGCGAGACGCTCCGCCAGCGCCTCGATCGAGCCGTGATCGCCGACGTCGAGCACGAAGGCGCGGATGCGCCCGGCCGCGGCCTTGGTCAGCGCCTCGAGCTCCGGGGAGTGCGCCGGGTCGCGCGCGCCGGCGATCACGCTCCAGCCGTCCGCCGCGTACTGGCGCACGAACTCGAGGCCGAGTCCGCGCCCCGCACCCGTGATCAAAACCGTCGCCATGGCAGGGCCCCTCGCGCGGGGAAGATCGGCGCTGAGGCCGGTCCCGTGCGTGTCACAAATGGTAACAGGCCGGGACGCCGCTAGAGCGTGGCCTCGAGTTCCCTGGCGAGGCGGATGCCGGCGCGCGCGAGCTGCTCGCGCACGATGCGTGCGGCGCCATCCGAGTAGGCGGCGGGCAGGAGCTCGCGGCTCGGCTCCGCGATGCCGCAGGCGAAGCCCGGCAGCTGCCCGTACGCGTAGGCGTGCGCGAGCTGCCAGGACTCGCGGGCCCAGTCCCCGAAATCACCTTGCGCGATGAGCGCGCGCGTATCGGCGTGCTCGGCGACGAGGCGGTCCGCGAAGGCGTGCTCGCTCTCCCCCTGCATCGCGCGCCTGACGAAATCGACATCCCACGCCGCGTGCAGCGACTTCGCGCGGTGGCGGCGCCCGACGCCGACCTCGATGCCGTTGCCGCCGCGGTCGTCGTTGTCGGCGCTGTGGAGCGGCTGGTGGATGTCGCCGAGCACGTGCACGACGACGCGCAGCGCGAAGAGCCGCTGCGCCGGCGCGACGCGGTGGTTGGCAAGCACGGCGCGGTAGCGCGCGTAGGCGGCGGAGGCGCAGTTGCCGTCCGCGCAGTAGCTCTGCTCGGTCGCGCGCTCGTTGCAGTCCGGGCGGTTGTCGTAGTGCCAGCGCTCGGAGCCCGGGTGAGTGTCCTTCAGCGCATCGCGCTCGCGGTCGAGCCACAGGCCGATGTCGGCGAGGCGCTCGCCCCCGGTGAGATCCCTGAGCGCGGCGCGGGTGCGCGCATCGAGGAGGTCCTCGGCGACATCGCCCACGAGCCGATGTCCCTCGGCGCCCCAGCCGAAGGCGGGAAGCGCGCCGAGGAGCCCGGCGGCGATGCACGCGAGCGCCGCGACGTGGCGGCGGCGCAGCCTCACCACTCGCCCGTGTTCGGCATCGAGGACCAGGGCTCGGCGGGCGGCTTCGCCCCGCCCTTCTGCAGGAGCTCGATCGAGATGTTGTCCGGGGACCTCACGAACGCCATGCGGCCGTCGCGCGGCGGGCGATTGATCGTGACGCCCTTGGCCTGGAGGCGCGTGCAGAGCGCGTAGATGTCATCGACCTCGTAGGCGAGGTGCCCGAAGGCGCGGCCGATGCCGTAGCTCTCCGGGTCCCAGTTGTAGGTGAGCTCGACCTGCGCGTCCGAATCCCCGGGAGCCGCCAGGAACACGAGCGTATAGCGGCCCTTTTCGTAGTCCTTGCGGCCGATCACCTCGAGCCCGAGCTGGTCGCGGTAGAACTCGAGCGAGGCGTCGAGGTTCGTGACGCGAACCATCGTGTGCAGGTATTTCATGGCGTCTCCTTGGGGGAGCCATCATGCCGTGGGGCGTCGATCCGGTCACGCCGGGGCTTTCGACCCCTGTGCTAGGCTCGCGAGCGTCGCCGCCCGGCACTGCATTCCCGACGGGGTAATCGCGTGATCCCATTCAAGTCCGCATCGATCCTCCTCCGGGGCCTCGGCCTCGCGGCACTGACGCTCGGCCTGGGGCTCGGCGCCGGCTGCGCCCGGGGCGAGGGCAGCACCATCACCCGCGAGCAGGGCGACCAGATCATCGCCGAGCTCAGGGAGATCCACCGCCTGCTCGCCGAGCAGCCGAAGGGCAAGGTCGCCGACAAGGGCGCAAATCCGGACCTCCCGCCCGGCATCGTCGACGTCGAGGACGGCAACCAGGCGGTGCTCGGCGCGGTGAACGCGCCCGTGACGCTGATCGAGTACACCGACTACCAGTGTCCGTTCTGCAAGCGCTTCCACGATCGCAGCTGGCCCGAGATCAAGGCGAAGTACATCGACACCGGCAAGGTGCGCTACATCGTCAGGGACCTGCCGCTGATGGACATCCACCCCGAAGCGCTCGCCGCGGCGACCGCTGCGCGCTGCGCGGGCGAGCAGGGCAAGTTCTGGCCGGTGCACGAGACGCTGTTCGCGGCGTCGTCCGAGAACCCGCTGAGTGGCGCGATGATCAAGCGCACGCTGAACGGCGCCGGCATCGCGCCCGGGCCCTACGACAAGTGCGCCGCCGATCCGCGCACGCGCACCGCCATCAACACCGACATGGCCGAGGCCGAGCGCATCGGCGTCAACGGTACGCCCGGGTTCGTGCTCGGGGTGCGCAAGGACTCGAAGGTCGAGGGCGTCCTCATCCTCGGCAGCCAGCCGACCGACGTCTTCACGACGCGCATCGACAAGCTCCTGAAGGATCCGCCGCACGCGCCCTGACGGGCGCGTCGGCGAGCGCATCGCCTAGAACATCTCGTTGGCGCCCGGCGGGCGCGTCGGGCCCTTGTCGCGCGAGGCGATGTGATCGCCGGTGATCATCTCGTCGTACGCCTGCCCCGGGCCGACCATCGGATAGACGCCGGCGTCGCGGTCGATCACGACCTCGAGGAACGCCGGGCCCTTGAAGGCGATGAACTCGGCGATGACGCGCGGCACGTCGGCCTTCTGCTCGAGCCGCTCGGCCCACTTGAAGCCGTCCGCCTGCGCCGCCTTGATGAAGTCCTTCTTGTGCAGCGACTTGTCGCTCGCCGACAGCCGCCCCTTGAAGAAGAGCTTCTGCCACTGCTTGACCATGCCGTCGCCGAAGTTGTTGA
>CAYNCY010000362.1:0-4597 GCA_964395195.1 uncultured Steroidobacteraceae bacterium | reverse complement strand
CAACGAAGCGGATAGACGTGCGCCCGCCGGCGACCTCGCGCGACCGAGGGTGCGTGCGGTTGTGGCCAAGACGCAGAGCTGCATTTCCGAATGACTCTTGAGACGGCCCGCATGGACAGCAACCGGATGAACCCGACTCTCACATCGAGAAGCCTCGCAAGCGATTTCCGCGGTGCGAAGGCGCGGATCGTTCCAGCACTCGCATCGCTCGTGGCAAGTGTCGCCACGAATCAACCGGCCTTACCCGTCGAATCAAACGTCGACTTGCCTCAGCAAGCCGTCGAGCGAGCCTTCAGCAGCGCCATTGAGTCGGTCATTGCCGATGGCTTGTGCGAGACATCGGAGCGGCGTCAGACCCTGATAAATTATGGCGTTGAAACTCTTGTCAGCGACGATCCGTCCTTCACGAAGGAGCGCGCGAAGGACGTTCGTCTCCAACTGAATCACGCCGAGGTCACGCTCCTGAAAGCGTGCCGGCAGATCCTGCCGCTTGCGCTGAACGCCGCGGATGGACCATTCCCGGAGATCGAGCAGTCGGTGCGACGCGCTGTCGAGCAGGTATCGCCCGCGGATCTGACGGCCGCCAGCGAGTTCATGCAGAGCTCCGCAGCGCCTGCGATTTTCAAGATGCAGCGCACCATCGCGGCGGACGCCGAGCGTGCGTTCACACAATGGTTTGAGAGGGCGGGACCGACCATTGCCAAGAGCATTGTGACAACCGCGCTCGATCAACTCCCGGATGAGCACGCGGCACCGGCTGCTTCGGCTCTCAACGGGCAACGTACTGCGACGGTTCCGGCGACAGGACCCACGAGCACGCAGAGGGCGTGGGCAACGGCCGGCATTCCGAACTCAACCCCCGCCAGGCTTCTGAACAAAGACAAGCTCGGCGACGCCTGCTCTTCATTTTATCCAACCCGCTCGCGGATGCTCGCAGAGGAGGGGTCTGTCATCCTGCTGCTCAGGGTCTCCGAAGAAGGAGTGCTGCAAGGCGTGGTTGTACAAAACTCAAGCGGCTATCCGGCCCTCGACATTGCTGCGGCAGGGTGTGTCGGTGCGGTGGCGCGGTTCGCCCCGATGCAGCAGGACGGCAAGCCGATCGCAAGCTGGCAGCGGATGAAGTGGAACTGGAGTCTTACCGACTAGCCAACATCGCTGTCGGCCTTGCGGTACATGATGGTCAGGCTCCAGGCCGGCGGAACGGAGGGTTCGTGGAAGAATCGCAGGTCGTACTCGATGCCGACGCCGAGCAACTTCGCTCGCTCGGCTATAACTCCCGGTTCGACCGAACGATGTCGAAGTGGGAGAACTTCGCGCTCGGGTTCACCTACCTGTCGCCGGTCGTCGGCGTATACACTTTGTTCGCAACGGCCTTCGCCGCCGGTGGCCCACCGTACTTCTGGTCGTACCTGATCGTCGGCGTCGGTCAGCTGCTCGTCTGCCTCGTCTTTGGCGAAGTCGTTTCGCAGTTCCCGATTTCGGGGGGTCTCTACCCGTGGGCGCGTCGGCTGGTCGGCAAGCGCTGGGCGTGGATGGCGGGCTGGGTGTACGCCTGCGCGCTCTGCGTGAGTGTCGCGGCGGTCGCGACCGGAGCCGCCCCGTTCATCGCGCAGCTCTTCGGTATCGAGCTGGGGGCTACCGTCACGACGCTCATTGCGATCGGTCTGGTGATCGTGTCGACTGCGCTCAATTTAAGCGGGACGCGCTGGCTCGCCCGCGTCGCGATGTTTGGCTTCATCTGCGAGCTCGTCGGGGCACTCGTGGTCGGCGCGTACCTGCTCTTCTTTGCGCGGCACCGCTCGTTTGCCGCCTTGATCGATACCGGCCCGATCGTGTCGGGCGGCAGCTACGTTCCGGCGTTCCTCGCCTCATCGCTTGCCGCCATGTTCTGCTACTACGGCTTCGAGGCCTGCGGCGACGTGGCGGAGGAGACCCCGAACGCCAGCCGCACCATCCCGAAGGCAATGCGCCTCACGATCTACATCGGCGGCGCCGCGGCGATGTTCGTGTGCCTGGGGCTCGTGATGGCCGTGCCCGACGTGGGCGCGGTGCTCCGGGGCGAGGACAAGGACCCGGTGACGACGACCCTGCGCGCGGCATTCGGCGACGTCGGGCTTCGCGCGACGATCGTCGTCGTGCTCGTCTCGTTCCTGTCGTGCCTCCTCAGCCTGCAGGCGGCGGCGAGCCGATTGTTGTTTGCGTACGCGCGCGACGAGATGATCGCGTTCAGTTCGAGCCTGCAGCGGATCTCCCCGCGTACGCACGTGCCGACGGTTGCCGTGTTTGTGATGGGGGCCGCTCCGGCCCTGATCGCTCTATCGGGGCTTTGGCTCGCCGATGCCGTGGCGACGATCATCAGCTTTGCCTCCATCGGCATTTACATCGCATTCCAGATGATCGTGCTCGGCGCGCTGATCGCACGTACCAGGGGCTGGCACCCCAACGGTCCGTTTGCACTCGGCCGCCTCGGCCTCCCGATCAACGTGATTGCGCTCCTCTACGGTGTCAGCGCTATCGTGAACATGGCCTGGCCGCGCAGTCCCCTCGACCCGTGGTACAGCAACTATGGGGTGATCGTCGCGACCGCGGGAGTCCTGGTGCTCGGATTCATCTATATGGCGGTCGCGCGGCCCTACGACCGCGGCACGGCGCCGGCTGGTGACGCGGTTGACCTGTCCGCGGTGCGCTAGGCTCCCCGGGGCGCACGGGAGCGTTCGCGATCCAGGGGACCTCCGGGCCTAACGTTGCCTGACGGGGTAGGGCGTGCCGTCGCGGTGGGTATAACCGGCTGAACCCGGTCCCGCCACCATGTCGATGTCCGAGTAGACGCATCGGTCGCTCGTGTCGGAATTTCCAACTTCGAGAATCTTGGCGGGATGCCGGGACCGATTGACCAGATGGTGGCCGTCCGAATGACCGGCCTTGAACGCCGCGCAGTCACCGGGCCGCAGAAGCTCCTCACCCCCGTCGGTCACGAGGCAGAGCTCGCCCTCCAGCACCCAGACGAACTCGTCCTCGTGGCTGTGCCAATGGCGCTGGCTGGACCACCCGCCGGCAGGGATCACGGTCAGGTTGACGCCAAAGTGCGTGAGACCCTGCGAGCGGGCCAGCCGCTGACAGATCTGCCCCTGGCAAGGCTCGTTGAACGGCGCGGGATACGCCGACGGAGGCTCCGCGGTCACCGCGGAGAGATCGATCTTCTTCAAGCGGCAGCTCCGGTGTGCAGGGCACTCATTCCGCAGGGCTGGGACACGGGCTACGACTCCTCGAGAGCTCGATCAATCGCGGCGAGAAGGCTTTTGCGTTCCTTTGCCGTGTTGACCGGATGGCGCTCGAAGGACGCGCCGACCGTGACGTCCGCGAAGATGCCGGCGGGGTCTTCGTGGAAATGCAGGAACGACTTCGCCTTTCGATAAAAGATGCCAGGTTTGCGCTCCTTGAGCCCTTGGCGCGTCCGGATCTCATCGAGCAGCGGGACCAACTGCTTTAGCGTCTGCGCGCTCGCGTGCTTCACTGGCGACTCCGGCTGACGACAATGGTCCGACCGGGTCAACCGCCCGGCATGCAATCATTGTCGACGTTCGAAGGACTTTGCAACAGCATGGAGCTTCGTGACGACAGCGACCGGGCACCGGCCGGGATCGCCTCCAATCACTCGGATTCTCTAGCGGTCAAACAGCGCGAATGCGCGCACCTCGATGCTCTCCCGGGGCAGCACGTTCGCGTGTGGCGTCGGATCGATGAATGCGCTGTGGGCGGCGAAGCGCGCCGAGGACCCCGTCGCTGAGTCGAAGTTCTTGAGGAGCCACGCCTCGTCCGGTTGCATGTCGGGTGCGAAGTACCAGCGCTGCGTCGGCTCGTGGCTCAGGTAGTAGATCTCTCCGCGCCTGCCCGGATAGAGGAGGTCCACCGCCGTGAGGGCCGTCGCGCCAATGCTGCTGGCATCGCAGACAGCGAGCGGCGCATCGCGCAACGGCCCACGAATGGGTCGCCACAAGTTGACCTGCATGAACCGGTGTACGAGCAGCGACTCGGCCTCGTCCCCGAGCAGGCCCCGCAGGCGGTTCACGGCCGATGAGCCCGTGTAGTCGGTGTGGGCATGCAGGACCGGACGCCCGCGATGCGTCTGGCCAGGCGCCACCGGGAGCGCGAGCCCGCGGCGGACGTTGTGATCGAACACAACCACCCGGCTCGCGCCCGTATGCGCCTTGATGGCGGCGGCAGCCTCCGGGTAATAGAGACTCCTGAGCAGGCTGTCATCGTCGTAGTTCGTCAGGCGGGTGCTGAAGTCGATCAGCGCCGCGCCTTCGGCATCGAGGGTCAGCGGCGGCAAGGCCGTTCGAGCGTTGTGGATCTCGACTGAGTGCGCCTCAAACGCCACCGTTTCAGGTGGTTCGCTCGCTGAAGGTTCGTAGGCGTAGCTGAACGCCCGGCCCGAGACGGGTCGCAGGAAGTCGACCTCCGCACGCACACTGTCCGCCCGTGCTTCGATGCGTTTCGCGCTGCTCATCGATTGATCTCCCGAATAGCAGCCGGCTGGCCGCACGCCACCCAAGCTACGCCGTGCATTAGCAGCTGCAGTCAGAAGCTCTTAGAC
>CAYNCY010000361.1:0-4598 GCA_964395195.1 uncultured Steroidobacteraceae bacterium | reverse complement strand
CCGCGTAAAGTTAGGCACATGCCTAACCAAGCCGAGCGACTCAATCAGGTCTTCCAGGCGCTGGCCGATCCGACGCGCCGGGCGGTGCTGAAGCGTCTGACGCGGGGCCCCGCGGCGACGCTCGAGCTCGCCCGCCCGTTCGGCATGGCACTGCCGTCGTTTACGCAGCACCTCGGCGTGCTCGAGAAATTCGGGCTGGTGAAATCGAACAAGGTCGGGCGCGTCCGGACGTACGCACTGGCGCCCGAATCCCTGCAAGCGGCGGAAAGCTGGATGTCGGATCAGCGCGAGCTCTGGGAGCGGCGCCTCGAACAGCTCGATGCCTACCTGCTGACCATGAAGGAGAACGTCGATGTCGGCGAAGAATGAACTGGACCTGGTGCTTGAGCGCGTCGTCGACGTTTCGCCGGAGCTCGTGTTCAAGGCGTGGACGACGCCGAAACACCTGATGCCGTGGTTCTGTCCGAAGCCCTACCGGACAGTGGAGTGCGAGATCGACCTCAGGCCGGGCGGGAAGTTCTTCGCGCAGATGGTCGACCCGCAGGGCAACAAGCTTCCGGCAGCACCGGGTTGCTACCTTGAGATCGTGCCGAACCGAACGCTCATCTGGACGTCGGCACTGGGTCCTGGCTATCGGCCGCACGATCCCGCCTCGGCGCCGTGGTTCTTCACCGCCGTGCTGACCTTCGAGCCGCACGGCCAGGGTGGCTGCAAGTACACGGCCAAGGCCATTCATACGAACAGAGCGCACGCCGAGGCGCACGAGAAAATGGGATTCACGCAGGGCTGGGGCAAGGTCCTCGAGCAGCTTGTCGAGTACGTGAAGACCACGCCCATGAACTGAACGCAGGCGCGGGCTGGGCAGAATCGCATGCGCTCTGCCCGGCCTGTGGCCGGCCGCTTGACAGGCAAGTAATTACTTGCCTAAACTCCGTCCAAGTAGCGAGACGTGCCAACACCTCAACAACCCGATCTGCTCTTTAAGGCGTTGGCCGATCCGGGTCGACGGAAGCTGCTCGACTTGCTCTACGAAAACGACGGTCGGACGCTGAGTGAACTCTGCGAGCACCTCGACATGAGCCGGCAGGGCGTGACACAGCACCTCGACCTGCTGGAGGCCGCGAACCTGATCGCGACAGAACGGCAGGGCCGCGAAAAGCTGCACTTCCTGAACCCGGTGCCGCTGCAGGAGATCTACGAGCGCTGGATCGCCAAGTTCGAGAAGCCACGCCTGAGCGCGCTGGCGAACCTAAAACGACAACTGGAGAAATAGGATGCCTAAATCAACCTTCGTGTACGTGACGTACATCCGCACGACACCTGAGAAGCTCTGGTCGGCGCTGACCACCGACACCGAGTTCATGAAGCAGTACTGGTTCGGCTACCACTGCCACAGCGACTGGAAGCCGGGCTCCGCGTGGCGGATGGTCACGGACAGCGGTGCGGTCTGCGACGCGGGCGAGATCGTCGAATCTCAGCCCCCGCGGCGCCTCGTGATCCGTTGGCGGCACCAGGCCCGGCCGGAACTTGCGGCCGAGGGCGACTCGCTGTGCACGATGGAACTTGAGCCGAACGGGGTGGCCGTCAAGCTCTCGATCACCCACACGATGGAGCGCGACGAGTCGAAGCTCATCACGGCCGTCTCGGGTGGCTGGCCGCAGATCCTCTCGAACCTGAAGTCCCTGATCGAGACCGGGGCGATCGCGACGCAAAAGGTCCAGAAGTCCGCCTGATCCGGGGGAGGCTGTCGATGACGACCCAGAAACTCTCCCTGGCGCTCGCCGCGGTACTGGTGGCGGCGAGCTCCATCGCGGGTGCCGCCGCGACCACGAGCGTCACGCCGACGGTCGTGCTGGTGCACGGCGCACTGACCGACGGATCCGCCTGGCGCGGCGTCTACGACGTGCTCGTCCGCGACGGCTTCCGGGTCCGCGTGGTGCAGGAGCCCCTGACCGGGCTCGCCGATGACGTTGCGGCCACGAAGCGCGTGATTGATCAGTCGGAGGGCTCCGTCGTGCTGGTGGGTCACAGCTACGGCGGCACTGTGATCACCGAGGCGGGTGTCCACCCGAAGGTGATGGCGCTTGTGTACGTCGCGGCGCTGCAGCCCGACGTCGGAGAATCGACGAACAAGCTGGCCTCGTCGATGCCGGGCAAGGTACCGAGCAGCGACCTGACGGTGACTCCGGATGGGTTCGTTTCCGTCGATCCGGCGAGCTTCCCGGCGGACGTCGCGGCCGATGTCCCGCTGGCGCATGCGCGGTACCTCGCGGCCGCGCAAATGCCGGTGGCTGCCGCGGCCTTCGATGCGCCCGTCACGGTTGCCGCCTGGCACGACAAGCCTTGTTACGCTGTCATCGCGACCGACGACCTCGAGTTGAGTCCCGCCCTCGCACATTGGATGTACGCCCGCTCCCGGGCTAAAGTGACCGAGCTGAGGGGCAGTCATCTCGTCCATGTCGCCCGGCCCAGAGAGGTCGCGCGAGTCATCGAGGCCGCCGCGCGGGCCGCGCCGTGAATCTCCCCGGGAGGTCTCGCCGCCGCGGTCGCTGCAGACTCGGACCTCAGGCGGCAGGGCGCCCACGAACGCAAAGCGAACCGGCATCGGGCCGTCGGGGGAAGTGGGAATGTTCACCAATCGGGCTGCCCGGGCACTCGTAGGGGCGATAGCGACGCTTGGCTTGACTGTGGCGGCGACCGCCGCCGAGCCCACCTACGCCGATCAGGTCAAGGAGCTCGAGGCGGATATCGCGAAGTACACCGCCGTGAGCCCGGACTTCCCGCTCGCAATCGCCGCGCATCTCAATTACTCGGCGTTCCTTGCCCGGCACTTCGAGACGGACTGCGCAGCGCGCATGGCGGCCGCCGAGGAACAGCGCCAAATCATAGCCCGGAACCCCGCGACCGAAGTCGTAATGCCCCAGGCGTCGGCGCAGCTGCGTGCACTCGAGTTCGCAGTCGACTTCGGGCTGGCACAGTGCACGGACAACGATACCGACCTGATAGCAGCGCTCAACAAGGCGCTGCTCGCAGCGCAGGATGCCGTCGTCGCCTATTCGAAGCTGCACAACTACCGTGAGATGGTAATTGCCCAGTTCAATGTCGCCAAAGTCCATCATGGCCTCAACGATGGCGAGGCGCCGCGGTGGCTCGAACTTGCGCTCGCGACTGATGCGCAGTACGGATACCGCGCCGACGCGCTCGAGAACTTCAAACTCCTCGAGGAGTGGCGCGGGCATCAACCGGATCCGGCAGTCGTCGATCGCTACATGAAGGACTTCCCGGCGCGCAGCGTCACCTTCAAGTTCGACTGGCGGCCGGCCGCGTCCGATACTCACTTTCAGCAGACGACGACCAAGCTGCAGGGCGGCAAGGCCGTAGTCGTGTCCGCGACCCTGAACGGCAAGGGCAAGATCGAGAAGAGCGGCGCTGACTTCGTGCTGTCGCTGACCGACGTGCAGCCGGAAGGAACGGGCTCCGCTGCGGGCGATGAACTTGCGCGCACCATCTCAAGGATCACGGCGGAAGTGCCCCCGATGACCGTGAGTTCGCGCGGCGAATACAAGGGCGTGAAGGACCTTGAGGGGTTCGCCGCGAGGGCGGGAGCGGAGCTGATGACGCTGCTGGACAAGCGCGTGCCCGCAGATGACCCGCGCCGTCCACAGATCAAGGCGTCCGTCGAGAACATGCTGAAGCTGTCGCTCAACAAGGACGTGCTCGACAGCACGTTCAAGCTCGGATTCATGCTCGAGACCAGCTTCTGGATCGGCGCGACGCTCAAGCAGGGCGCGCTCTCGACGACGACTTCCGGGTACTTCATGCCGGGAACACCGCAGGGCTTCATCGACTCGGAATTCGACTTCGAAGTTGGCGGCCTCGTGCCGTGCACTGCCACCGAGGTGGACGCGAACTGCGTCGAGCTCCTCCTCGACATCACGCCGACCGACGCCGCGATCGAGGCGCGCAGAGCCGAGCTCGTGAAGCAAGGCAAGGGCGAACTCCACTACTGGGCGACGACGCATGCCCGCGTCATCGTCGATCCGAAGACGCTCTTCTGCTACGCGCGCGAAACGCACGCCTCGGCGTACGTGTCCCTGAAGTCAGGCACCGCAGAGTCGACTGAAATCACCTCGTCCGACTCGAAGTCCGCCACGACCCTCCGATAGTCGCTCCCCTTGATGTGACGATCGCGGTCCCAGCCGGTGCATTCGCAACTGCGCGGTGATCGGTTGTGCCAGCAGCAGAATGGCCCATGCGAAAAGGGCCGCCCCGTGCGCGTGCACCGCCGGCGTTATGCCGGGGTCGAAGCGGGGGATCTCCGAGAAATAGGGTATCCAGAACCCGACGAGCAGCAACGCGAGGAACGCGGCTACCAGCCCGGCAAACCGCCGCGTAATCTCTCGGGCTCGATCCGCGTCCTTGATCGGAATCGGCCGGCTCGACGATTGCCGCGGCGCGCCGTTGGCAGCGACGCTACTTCTTGAGAATGTCGAGAGCCGCGGCGGTCATCGCAATAATGCCGGTGCGAATCGTCGGTTCCGGAACCGGCGCGAAGAGCGGCGAGTGGTTACTCGGCACCGGCACGCCCGTCCGCTTCG
>CAYNCY010000360.1:0-4638 GCA_964395195.1 uncultured Steroidobacteraceae bacterium | reverse complement strand
TCGAGGTGGGTGACTGGAAGCTCCGGTTAATCGAATGGAACAACAACTCGACGTCCAGCATCCCCACCGATCGCGTACGCCAGGCGAGCACTGTTCGGGTAAAGGTACCGGCAGCCGCGGCCAGAGTCGCTGGGGCCGAGCGCAACTCGCTGACATGAAATTGCTCGAGACCGTGTACCTCATCCACCGGACACGCTGACGCGAGGCCATTGTGCTGGAGGACCATCATCCGGCCGCCAACGAGCGGTTCCTTGGTCTCGATGCCCAGGAGTGCCTTGAGCGACGTGCATACCAGTAGCTGACCGCGGATATTGGTTAGGCCGAGAACGGCGCCATTGCGCCGATGCGGCAACGAATGGATGCGGCGGTCCGCGGCGATCTCCTTGAGGGATGTCGCCGGCAATGCGAACCATTCGGCCGCCAGACGGAAGATCACTACCGACTTTCGCTCAGCGAGCGTCGCTGGCTCGCGCGCGGCAACGTGTGATGTCCACTCATCGAGATAGCCAGCCGGGACGTCCGTGTCCAGGAGCCGCGAGGCGGCTACGGCGTAGACGGGGCAATTGCGGCAATGCACCTGTGCCGCCAATTGCGGACAGGAGGAGTCGCCATAGACGCCAATCCGCTTCCAGCAATCCTGGGGAGGGTCGCCGGGCGCTGTCACGAGGCGAGCTTCCTGGCTGTGCGAACTCGGATGCGCTGGGCGCGCTGCTGCAGCACCGCCGCGGCAGCCGCGTCACCGCGCTCGCCGACCAGCAGGCTCAGATGAATCAGGGACTCAAGGTCATCTGGATTCAAGTAGAGCGCCTTGCGGTAGTTGGCCACGGCTTCCTCGACGTTCGCCTCGGCTGCACACATCAGCGCAATAAGACGGTAGGCCCGCGCATCGGGCCCGGCGAGTTTTAGGTGCTCGTGGCATATGACAGTTGCCTCTGCGATCCGGCCCGCGTCGGCGAGTGCCTCCGCCTGGTCCATCGCGGCCTCCGGATCGTGAAGTGGGCGGCCGGCCATGGCAGGCGCGACCCGATCTCTTCTCGGCGCGGGCGGCGGCAACAGGCCGCGCGGCCGACTGGCGTCATCGGTCGTGACCGGCCGCGATGGCCTTCGCCGAAACGCAAAGGCTAGAGGCGCCTTCATCGCAACGAGGTCGTGGTCGAGGGCGAGACTGGTCTCGCACGGAGCCACGAACACAAGTCCGTCCGGCGTCAGGAGCCGCAACAGCACCACCACCGCGCGATCCTGCGTGGCCCGGTCGAAGTAAATCAGAACGTTGCGGCAAAAGATGACATCGTAGAGACCTGCTCCTGGCAGAGAGTCGGCGGCGAAGAGATTGCTCTGTCGAAATTGAACTTGACTCCGCACCGCAGCATCTAGTTGCCAGCCACCTTCGGACGCCACGAAATGCGTCGCACGAAACTCGAGATCGTCTCCGCGAAAGGAGTTCTTTCCGTACAGGCCGCGCTGGCCGACCGCAATTGCGCGCCCGCTGATGTCGACCGCGTCGATGCTGAAGCGGCTCGGCGGCAAACCCGCCGCCAGCAGGCTCATTGCGATAGAGAATGGCTCTTCGCCACTTGAGCACGGCAGGCTGAGTATCCGCAGGTGGCCGTGCGGATTGCGCAGGCTCCAGTTTTCGACGGCCCAACGCGCGACCAGCGCGAAAGCTTGAGCATCACGGAAGAACCATGTCTCCGGGACCACAATGGCCTCGATCAGCTGCTGTAGCTCGGCCGGCGAGCCGCTGGCGATTGAGGTATACGCCTGGACATCCGTCAGGTGGCACGCCCTGAGTCGCCTCTGGACCGCTCGCTCCAAGGCCGACGAGCCTATGGAGGCGACGTCCAGGCCCATAGCGCGCTTGAGCAGTGTTTCGAGCGCGGCGTACATCAGGGCTCAAAAATCGCCTGCCGCGTCGATTCCGGGAGCAACCGCTGCACATTGACCCATTGGATCAGTCCGTGCGGATCGGCAACCACGGGGCCGAGGTATGGCGCGTCGCGATTGGACACTCCACTATCGACAAAGGTCGCGGCATCCAACACCACCGTGCTGGTCGCCCGTTCGGCGATCAGGCCAAGTCGATGCTGTCGTCCCGCGCCATCTTTGACATGACAGATTATCGTTCGAGTGCTCAGACGCCGCCGCGCCGGCTGCCCGATCATTGCCTCGTTCACGTCTACGACTGGCACTGGCGACCCATGGTAGTCGATGACTCCGGCGAGGCCGGCTGGCGCGTGCGGCATCTGCTTCAGCTTTAGCAACGGCAGAACTTCTACGAGCTGCTCGGCGTCGATCGCGTAGCGGTCGGCCCCAACCTCAAAGAGAAGAAACAACACGCGCCTTCTGCTAGGCGACGAGCTTGAAGCGAGATACGCCGCTGCGAAGCCCACTCGAAACCTGAGTGAGGTCATCGATTGCTCGCCCCGATTGAGCCTGGGACTCAACCGTTTGCCGCGCCGCCTCGCCCAGTTGCGTGAGCGATTGGCTGATCTGCTCCGCTCCGGTCGCTTGTGCCTGCATGCCCTCGGTTACCAACTCGAAGCGCGGTGTCAACGCCTGCACTTGATGAATGATCTCGGTGAGTTGCCCGCCGACCTGCTGAATATCCGTCATACCGCGACGCACTTCCTCAGAGAACTTGTCCATGCCCATAACGCCGGCCGATACCGCTGAGTGGATTTCCTTGACCATCTGCTCGATGTCGTACGTAGCCACTGCCGTCTGATCGGCTAGTCGCCTGATCTCCGACGCAACCACCATGAAGCCGCGGCCGAATTCACCGGCCTTTTCCGCCTCAATTGCTGCATTCAGCGACAGCAGATTCGTTTGATCGGCGACCTTGGTGATGGTGATGACCATGTGATTGATATTTCCGGCTTTTTCGTTCAGCACGCCCAACTTCGCATTGATGGAACTCGCCGCATCTACTACGTGGCGCATGGTCTCCTCCATGCGCGACAGGCCCGCCTGCCCGCTTCCGGCCAGCGCTGCGGTCTGCTCGCCAACGACGGATACCTCGCGCATCGTCTTGACGAGCTCCCGCGACGTTGCGGAGATCTCCCGCGACGTGGCGCCGATTTCCGTCGTCGTTGCCGCGATCTCGTTTGCCGTGGTTTCCTGCTCCTTCGCAGTCGCGGCTATTTCCGTGACCGACGTGGTGACTTGAATGCCCGACTTCTGCACTTGCCCAAACAGCGAGGCGAGATCGTCCGCCATGGAGTTGAACGACACCCCAAGGGCTCCAAATTCGTCGTCTCGCGTAATCCGTTGAGTGAAGTCGCCCTGGCGCATGCGATCCATCGCCCTTACGAGTCCTTCGATGGGTCTGGTTATCGAGCGCATCAGGTAGGATGCGCAAGCCAGTGACAGGACGAGCGCAGCGAGGAAGCCGGCCAGGATGCCAAGCTTTGCGTTCGTGACTGCGGAAACGATGAGTAGCGCGGAACTGTCCGCTTCTCCCCTATTCCGGTCTACGAGGGCGGCGAGCGTCTCGCGGATCTTGTCATACTCGGGATCCAGCTCCTGTCGCACCATGACCGCGATCCGATGACTGTTGCGGAGGTCGGATCCAAGGGAAACAATCTGATCCTGCAGGTGCAGATACGGAACACGCTGCAGTTCGTATTTGTTGTATTCCGCTCGCTCGTCGGAGCTGTCGATTGTGGCGACGTACTTGGCGGTGAACTCGGCAATCTTCGCGCGGCTAGCAACTACTTCTCCTTGCAGAGAGTCGATGACTGCCTTGTCTTCTTGGAGCGCGAATTCCTGGGTAATCGCGTAGTCCTCGTTGAACGAGTTCAGCATCTGCGTGCTGTAGTACAAGCCGGGAAGCGAACCGGTCTCCACAATCATCGCTTCGTGCTCGATTCGCTGCAGGTGCCAGAAGGACACGCCGGCCATGATCAGGATGATTAGCAAGATGACGCCAGCTCCGCCGAGGGTTCGCTGTCGGATGGTCAGATTCATCGGGAAGGTCCTTGCGAGTCGCTAGTCAGCTGAATACCGAGATAAAAGACGAGAGTCCGGCGCTCGGCATCGTCGTAGCCGATTTCCCGCCCGATGGCAGTCAGCAGCGTCGCGTGGCGCGCGAGCCGCCAGTGAAGGCCGACGTTTACCAGCGTTTCGACGTGGCCTTCGGCGAGCGTCTCATGGAGCTCTAGCCCGACCTGGGCTCGGCTACCATAATCGCGGGCGACGACTGCGCCGGCGATCCATTCGCCTGGGCCACGCTGCACGAAGTTTCGGCCAATCTCGGCGGTGAGCCCATAGGCGCCTGTCGACATCGACGCTTCTAGAGGCAGGAGACATTCGCTCCCGTCCGACGTCAGACCACGTCGAGGTGACGAGGCGGAGAGGTTCGACAAGAGCTGGGGGTACACCGATAGAGCAAAGCCGGCTTGGTCCTCATCGATGAGTCGCCACTTCACTCCGAAATCGGTGGCTCCGAGACCCGACATGCGCCTGCCACCACCGTCGTCTGCGGAAGCCCAGCTCAGATCAATTTTTAACTGCACCCGCGGGCCCCAGCCGTAGTTGATATCGAGGTCTGGCGCCGCAAGGTCCGACCGCTCGCGCCGATTTTCACCGACGATCGCCGCGTTGACTTCCCAATTGCCGTCACCGGGCGTGTCTGGGTCG
>CAYNCY010000359.1:0-4647 GCA_964395195.1 uncultured Steroidobacteraceae bacterium | reverse complement strand
GGCCGGCAGCGATCGATACCGTCGCCGTGTCGATGCGACCGTCCTCGTCGGTGATCGTGAGTTCGACATCGACGGTCCCGGAGGCGGGCGAGACGACCGACGTGCTTGCGCCGGTCAGCGCCGAGAGCGCGGGAGGGCCGCCCGCGGTGCTGTCGGGCAGGATCGACCAGGTGTAGCTCGCGATGGTGTGCTGGCAGGAGGCGGCGCTGCCGGTGGCGCTCAGCGTCACGGTCTGGCCGGCCGCCGCCGAACCCGTCACTGCGATCGCCGCGATCGGCCGCGCGGCCTCGTGCACGGCATTCGCGGCGTCCGCGAGCCCCGCGCCGCAGGTGCTCGTCGTGCAGTTGCACTCGAAGGCCTCGGTCGCGCCGGCGGCAGGGACGGCGCACATGGGTATCGGCGCACCGCTCTCATCGGTCGCAACCACCGGGAACGGACGCGCCGCGGTCTTGAGGCGCGCAATCAGCTCGGCGGGCGTCAGGTTCCCGTTCGTGCTCAGCATGAGCGCGACGATCCCCGAGACGATCGGCGCCGAGAAGCTCGTGCCGATGTTGATGTTGAACTCGTCCGTGTAGCCGTCCGTGCCCGGGACCGTCGTGCCGAAGTTCGTGGTGGTGTCGATGGAGAAGAGGCACGTACCGCTCGTCGTCACGCAGTTACCCGCCGGCGCGGCGAGCGTGATGGAGGGCCCGAGGTTCGCGTAGCCGACCTTGGTGCCGATGTGGCGGACGCCCGTGACCGCGATTGCGCCCGGGCAGTCGGCCGGCTCATCGACCGCGCCGCCGTCGTTCCCGGCCGAGATCACGACCACGGCGCCGGCGTTCGTGACCTGGCGAATCACGTCCTGGTAGCTTCCGGCGGTGGCGGGGCAGGTGCCGGTGCTGCCGAGGCTCATGTTGATGATGCGGGCGGGGTAGGGATTCGAGGGCGCGCCGCTCACCGGGATCCCGGCCGACCAGAGCATCGCGGCGAGGATGTCGGAGTCGTAGCCGCCGCACTTGCCGAGCACGCGCACGGGCAGGATCCAGGAATTCCAGGCGATCCCAGCGACGCCGACGTCGTTGTTGGTGAGCGCCCCGAGAATGCCGGCCGTCCGCGTGCCGTGCCAGGAGCTGTTGGCCGTCATGCACTCGGAGAACACCGCGTGGTTGGTGTCGACGGTCGAGATCCAGTCGCCCGGGTCCGAGGGATCCGCGTCCCAGCCGTCGCCGTCGTTCGCCGCGAGAAACGCCGTGCCGCCGGCGCCGCCATCGGGGCCGACGAAGTCGTATCCAGGGAGCAGCTTGCCACCGCTCGCCGCGCGTCCAAGGTCCGGGTGGTCGAAGCGAACGCCCGTGTCGAGATCGGCAATGACGACTCCGCTGACGCCCGTCGTCGTATCCCACGCACCGACCGCGTTGATGGCCGCGAGCGTGGTGCCTGAATCCGTCACGGCGGGCGCACCGAGGTACCACTGGCCGGCCGCGACGCCCGGCGTCGGCAGGAAGAGCGGATCGTTCGGGGCCGTGCCCGCGTGCGCGTAGCGCCGCCGATCGGGATCCGCGTACTCGACAGCGGGGTCGGCGCGCAATGCGGCGAGCGTGCGCTCGAGGCGAGCGCCGCTCGTCGCGATCAGGAGGCGCGCGACGTGCAGGTCCGCCGTGACGCTGCGGGAGAGGTGAAGCGAGATACCGCTGCGAAGCCCGAGCGCCGCGACGCGCGCGGCGACCGGGCGGGCGGGCTCGCCGGGAAGCGCGAGCGTCTCGCCGGCCAAGTCCGCGGCGCGCAGGCGTATCAGTACCCGATCGACGAGCGGGCCCCCGGCGCTTCGCGCCGCGACGGGGTTACGCTCCGCCCCGCCGGCCGGTGAGCCGGCGAGACCGAGCGCGAGCGTCGCGGCGAGCAAAATCCGGTACATCGGGCAGATCCCTGGCGACGCCAGGGTCAAGCCTAGTGCCCGGCACCCCCGCCGCAAAGCGCGATCCGCCCGGAGTGGGCGAAAACACGGACCCGCGCGACGGATCCGTGGACGAAGTCGCAGTTCTGCCGGCCGCGGCCGGCGGTCACGCCCGGACGTCGATGCCGGCGACCGAGGTCGAGTTCGACGTGGCGCTCGTGCCGGACGTCGAGCTCGAACCCGCGGTCGAGCTCGTGCTGCCGCCGCTCGCGAGGCTCGAGTCGAGCCACTGCTGGAAGGGGTCCGTGCTCGAGGACGTCGCGTCGCTCGAGTCGGTCGAGGCCGGGGGTGGGCCGCCACGATGGTGATGCATGTGTCCGCCACCCAGGGCGCCGCGTGCCGCCGCCGCGAACTTCTGGAACGCCGCCTGCACGGAATTCTGGTCGCCCGACTGGAGCGCGCTCGAGAGGTTCGCGATGTCTGTGCTGAGCGAGTCGCTGGTGCTCGCCGGTGCAGTGACGCTGCTCGTCGAACTCGTGGCGCTCGTCGCGCTCGCCGCCGTGCTCGAGGATGCGCTCGCGGCGGCGTTCGCGAAGAAGCCCTGGAGCTTCGTGAAGTCCGACTGCGCGGCGGTCAGGTCGCCCGACTTGATGTCGCTCGCGAGCTGTTGGAAGAGGCTGCGCGGCGACTGCGGGTTCGGGGTGAGCGGGTAGGCGCTCGTCGCGCCCCCGAGGCTGCTGATCGTCATCGTGGGTTCCTCCGGTGGTGCTGGCTGGCGGCGCGTCGTGCGCGCCTGCCGACGGACGGAGCAGGATTCGTGCCGCGCGCTCCCTCGAGCCGTCGGCAGGCATGGGCACCGACTGCAGTCAAGTTGTGCAAAGGTGGAGACAAGATAGCCGGAGGCGTCCGCGACCCCGGAAAACCGCTGCCGCGTGGTCGGCCAGCGCTTGCCGCCCAAGCGGCACATTAAGGTTCGATGAGCGCACGCACCGCCGCCATGGAACCTCGACGACCCGGCGCTATCTTATTGGTGTGGGGCGCCGCGGGAAGGCGGGTGCCCGATCCGACGGGTCCGCGCCGCGAGTCAGCGCTTTCAGACCCCGCGCGTTGTAGTCTTCAGGTTGTTCGTTGCGGAGAGCGTGCATGCGTAGCCTCGTCCCAGTCCTCCTAATCACCGCCACTGCGGCCCTCGGCGGCTGCGTCGTGGCCCCCCCGGCGCGGCCGCAGCAGGTCATCGAGAGCGCACCGCCGCCGGCGCCCGAGCAGGTGACCGAGGTCGTCGCCTACCCGGCGCAGGGGCAGTCGGACCAGCAGCTCGATCGCGACCGCTACGAGTGCCATGTCTGGGCCGTCAAGCAGACGGGATTTGATCCGAGCGTCGCCGGCGTCCCGCCGCATCAGCGCGTGCGCGTCGTCGCAGGACCCGCGCCCTCGGCGGTGCCGGGCAGCGCGTTCACCGGCGCCATACTCGGTGCGATCGTCTCGCGCCCCCGTGATGCCGGCATCGGCGCGCTGATCGGCGCGGTCGCGGGCACCGCGGTCGGCGCCGCGAGCGATGCCTCGCGCGCCCAGGCGACGCAGCAGGTCGTCGACAACCAGCAGTCCCGCATCGATGCGCAGACCTCAGCGCAGGAATCGCAGGCCGGCAACTACCGCCGCGCCGTCGGTGCCTGCCTCTCGGGCCGCGGCTACACGGTCCGCTGAGACGCAAGGAGCGCATCCATGTTGATTCGACGCATTCGGATTCTCGGCGGTCTCGCAGTCGCGGGCACGCTCGTGTTCGCGGCCCCGGCATTCGCGCAGCACGAGCAGCGCGGTCCCGGTCCCGGCGCCAGTCACTACGACGGTCGCTACCAGCACAACCATGCCTATCCCGCGCGCGGCTATGTGGTCGGCGGGCGCCCCGAGGGGGCGATCGCGGTGAACCACCTGGGCCAGCGGTACTGGTACGGCGGCGGCGTCTGGTACGGCGCGCGTGGCCGCGGCTGGGTCGTGGTCGGCCCGCCGATCGGTGTGTTCGTGCCGGTGCTCCCGCCGTACTACACGACCGTGTGGTTCGGGGGCCTGCCGTACTACTACGCCAATGACACGTACTACACGTGGCGCGACGCCGATCAGGGCTACCAGGTCGTCGATCCGCCGGGTGCCGCGACGGCGACGACCGAGCCGCCCGCCACGCCCGACATCTACATGTACCCGCGCAACGGCCAGAGCGATGACCAGCAGTCCAAGGATCGCTACGAGTGCCATCGCTGGGCGGCGGATCAGACCGGCTTTGATCCGACGCGCGTGTCGGGTGGTGTCGCGCCGACGGACTCGCGCGGCAAGCGCGAGGACTACTTCCGGGCGATGGGTGCCTGTCTCGAAGGTCGCGGCTATAGCGTCAAGTGATCCGGCTCTACTCGATTCCGGCCTCACGCACGGCGATCTCTGGCGGTGCGCTCGCGGCGCTCATTCTCGCGAGCGCCGGCTGTGGCGGTCCGTCGTTCGAGCGTGACCCACGCCCGACGGTCGACCTCGCCGGTCACTGGGTCTACGTCGCGAGTGCGAGCGACGATGCCAACGCCATCATCCTCGCGGCGCTCCCGAAGCCCCGCCGTCCGGCGTGGGGCGATCGCGATCCTTCCGCTGGCGGAATGATGGCCGACGGTTCCGCCGGGCCGCCGGGCGGTGGCGGAAATGGCGGGCAGCGTCGCGGCGGCCGCGGTCGCGACACGAGCAACACCACCGCGAGCACCTACGATCCCTCGCTCGGCCCCGCGGTCCTGCCG
>CAYNCY010000358.1:0-4648 GCA_964395195.1 uncultured Steroidobacteraceae bacterium | reverse complement strand
AGCGCCCGAGGCCATGGGTTACTGCCATTGCAGTTCCTGCCGGTCTTGGTCGGCGGGTCCCGTCAATGCCTTCACGTTGTGGCGGCCGGAAAGCGTCGCGATCACGAAGGGTGCTCAGTTCATCCGTCACTTCAAGAAGTCAGCGATGAGCGACCGCCAGTTCTGCACTCAGTGCGGCGGCCACCTGATGACCGAGCATCCCGGCCTTGGTCTTACCGATGTGTACGCCGCAACGATTCCGGGGCTCGAGTTCAAGCCGGCCGTCCACGTTAACTACGCTGAGACCGTGCTCCGAATGAAAGACGGCCTGCCGAAGCTCAAGGATTTCCCGGCCGATTTCGGCGGCTCCGGCATCGTTGTTCCGGAATAAGGTCGGAGGGGCTTCGTCGTGGCCGACAACGGAGAGTCCGACCCGCATGCAGCAGCCGCACGTGCGGCGCGGGATTGCGGCCGGCCGTCATCGGTCGGTGACGACCGGCGACCGCGCGCCATTGGCGCGCGGATCGTCAGTCTCGCCCCGGGCTCGCGACTCGAGCTACCGCGCGACGCCGCACAGTTGCTGCTGTGCGTGACCGGCGAACTCGAGGTGGCGACAGAAGCGCGCGGATCGACGGTGCTCCGGCCACGGATGAGTCGGTTTCTACCCGCGAATGCAGGCGCCCGCCATGCCAGCGCGGCTCGGGGGGCGACGTTCTACCTGCTCGACTGACGATGTTGCGAGCCTACGGTGAACGCGCGCGCACGACGCCGACGGGCAGTGCATCGAGCGCTTGCATTTCCGCATCGATGAACCGTCCAGGACTTCGCAGGTAGTCGACCGCCATGTCGAAGGCATCCTGGCCCCAGAAGAGTTCATCGTCGATGACGAACATGGGGACGCCGAAAACGCCACGCTGCATGGCCCATTCGGTATTTCGCCGCAGTGCGTCCTTCGTGTCCTGACTGGCCAGGCTCGCCTCTGCCACACCAAGCTCGCGGGCGATTTGCCCGATGACGGCCGGATCGGACACGTCACGTCCGTGCGTGAACACGGCGTCAAAGACGTGCTCGACCGCGCGGCGATCGCTCCCGGCGGCGACGATGAGCCGCATCGCGTGCAGCGGATTGAACGGATGCGCGGGAGGAAAGCGCAGCGGCACGCCCATTTGCCGGGCCCGCCAAAGAACGAACCGGTAGGTGAAGCGGCGCTTCGAGTCGATCTCGGCGTTGCCGAGTTGTCCAAAGTGCTTGAGCAGGGCGCCGAAGAGCACCGGAACGAACGTGACGCGTGTGCCCGCAGGGAGGCGGTCAAGTTGCTTCAGACCGAGATACGAAAACGGGGAGATGACGTCGAATACCCAGGATACGTTCACGATCTCTCCCGCGCCCCGGTGAAGAAGTCAGGACGTCGGCCGAAGTCTCGCAGAGGACCGGGCGGGGAGAAATGAAAATCCACGTCGCTCGATCGGTCGGTCCGTTCGGCGTCGTGGCACGCCAGGGAAGGCGATGCTGCTGCGACGCAGCAGCATCGCCACGGCGCGCGCGCTTAGCCGCGCGGCTCGCCGTCTCGATTGACGGCGACGGACGCGCCGGGAGGCGAGGTCATCTGTACACGGTGCTCGACACCGTTGAACGCATAGGTGACGTCCCAGTACGCGGGCGGGCCGCCGGCGACCGTCTGGCAACGCTGCACATCACGCCCGTATGTTTCCGATGTTCGGCCGGCATTGGCCCCGATTGCGCCGCCCGCGACGACGCCGCCGATGGTCGCCGCATCCTGCCCGCGTCCCGAACCGATCTGGTGGCCGAGAATTCCGCCGATGACTGCTCCCGCCAGCGCGCCGCCGACGTTCGGGCCCGCCGGATCGGCTGCCACGACCTGCTGCCGCTCGACCCAGCAGCGCTGCTCCGGCGGCCCGAGCACGGCGTGAACCGAGGTCACCGGAGCCGCGAACGTACGTTCGTCCGGGCGGTTCCGGTATTCGTAGTTGGGGGCCGGCAGCGGCTCGGGCGCCCCGGCCATGGCGTCCCTGTGGCCCCGGACCGGGCGGACCGATGAAATCCGGTCGTTCAGTCCCATCCGGGCCAACGAGTCATAGCTGCCGGGACGCAGGACCATGCACGGCCCCTGGAAACCGGCGCCAGCGCACACCTCCCAGCGACCGCGGTCGATGATCAAGGACGACGCCCGGTCGTTAAAGCCGGCCCGGCGGAAATCATCCAGCGCGCGGTTGGTCGCAAAGGTCCGCCCGCGGAAGCCTTCGGCCTCGTAGAAGGTTACCTGGGCCATTGCCTGCGCCGTTAACAGCAGGCCGACGACGGCGCATAGGGATTTTAGAAGTGACTTCATTGTTGCTACCTATTCGGCTGCAGGGGTAAAGCGGCTCAAGACACGCCAGCGATGGCGCCCGTACGCAGCATGGGGGCAGGGGAAGCTCCTCGATGTCGGCGTCGGACGAATGGACCTGTAGGTAAAGGCGCTGTGAACGCCCCCGCACGGGGACGGCTCAACCGGCACCGTTCATTTTCCGTTCACGGACGGGGCGACACCGGCGCACTTCAACATTTGTGGATCCCCGAAGGGGGAGAGTGCAAACGACGAATAGCAGGATGGCTGATGGTGAGGGCGGCCGCCGCTTGCATGGCCTGCCACCGGAACTGGCCGCCGCTGGCGCCGCGACGGGATTGAGCGGACACCTATATAGAGGGTAGCCGCGTAGTCGTTGTCATGACCGGCGCCGCCCCTGCGTAGCGTCGAGGAGCCCGGCGGGCGCGATGCGTGGCGCCGCCCGTTGGTTGTTCGGTGGCCTACGCGGGCGGGCGCGCCGCGTACTGCTCCCTGAGCTTGACCTTCAGGATCTTGCCCGCTCCGGAGAGCGGCAGCGCCTCCACGAAGTCGACGGACTGCGGGCATTTATACTTCGCGATCAACGTCTTGCAGTGTGCGATCAGCGCATCGGCGACGACGTCCCGACCGGCATGCCGAACGACCACGGCATGGACGGCCTCGCCCCAGCGCGAGCTCGGCACACCGATGACGGCGCAGGCTGCGACCGCCGGGTGTTGCATCAGCGCGTTCTCGACCTCGGCCGAGTAGATGTTCTCGCCTCCGCTGATGATCATGTCCTTGATGCGATCGGCGATGTAGAGGAACCCGTCCTCGTCCATGTGTCCCCCATCGCCCGTGTGCATCCACCCGTCTCGCAGCACCGCGGCTGTCTCGACCGGCCGGTTCCAGTAGCCGAGCATCACCTGCGGCCCACGGACAGTGATCTCGCCGACCGTTCCGCGCGGTACTTCGCGTCCGGAAGGGTCAACGACGCGCACCTCGCAGATGTAGCCGGCGCGTCCGACCGAGCGCAGCTTTCCGGCCTTGCGACCCTCTGCCGTGTGATACCAGGCGGGGTTTATCGTCGCGAGGGGCGCAAGTTCGGTCATCCCGAACGCCTGCACGAACTCGATGTCGGGGAAGGTCGCCATCGCGCGATCGAGCACTGCCTCCGGAATCGACGAGCCGCCGTAGCCGATCATACGCAGCGACTTCATGTCCCTCGCCGTCTTCATGGAAGGGTGATCGAGCAGCATCTGGATCATCGTTGGTACGAGCGCCACCTGTGTCACGCGGAAACGCTCGATCGCATCGAGGACGGCTTCGGGCGTATACGCCCGAATGATCGCGTGCGTGCTGCCTTCGATCCAATGCGGCAGGCTCATGCCGAGATCGGCGAGGTGAAACATTGGCGCCGCGTGCAGGTAAGTGCCGCCGGGAGTGGTCGTGCGCTCGGCATGAACGGCGAGCGCCGAGGACATCAGGTTCTGATGGCTCAGCATCACGCCCTTCGGGAACCCGGTCGTGCCGCCGGTATAGAATATGCCGGCGAGGTCGTGACCGCGCCGGACCGCGTCAGGTTCGGGTGCGCTCGATGCAATCAGCTCCTCGTAGCCGTGCATCCCGGCGGGTGGCTCGCCGTCGCCGCAGTAGATGAACCCCCTGAGCGTCGTCGAACCTTGGCGCAGCTGCTCGACCAGGGGCAGGAACGGCTCGTCCACGAGAAGCAGCGCGGATCCCGAATCCTCAAGCGCGTAGAGAATCTCGGCTGCCGACCAGCGGATGTTGCAGGGGTTTAGGACGCCGCCTGCCCACGGTACCGCGATCTGGTATTCGAGAAAACGGTCAGAGTTGAGCGAGAGAATGGCGACGCGATCGCCGGCCTCGAGCCCTAGGCGCTTGAACCCGCCGGCCAGCCGCGCAACGCGGTCGCCGAACTGCTGGAATGTGCGCTGCCGGTCCCCGAAGCACACGGCAATCCGGTCCCGGTGCTGCTGCATGGCACGGTGCAGCGGCTGAGTGAGATACATGGCGGCTCCCCGAGTCTGCGACGACCGCCGTTCGGCAGGTCATCCGTCAGGAGGATTGTACTTCTTAAGGAAGTCGACGGAAGTCTTCAGCATCTGCAGGCGCGTCGCGCTCTGGGACAGGTAGTGGTCTTCCGTCTTCAACGACACCAGCTCCACCGACTTGCCAGCGCGCTTCAGCGCCGAGGCCATCTCGGTGCTCTGCTCATAGGGCACGGTCGAGTCCTCCTTGCCGTGGATCAGGAGCACGGGCACCGACACCTGCGCGGCGTGCTGCAGCGGCGAGACGGCATTCAGCTGTTCATCGACGCCC
>CAYNCY010000357.1:0-4655 GCA_964395195.1 uncultured Steroidobacteraceae bacterium | reverse complement strand
AGGAACAAGGCGCCGATGAACGAGGCGAACTGTCCCTGCGTCAGGCGGCCGGTCGGGTTGGTCATCATCGGGAATACTCCGGTCGGGCTAGTGGGACGGCGCGGGCGTGACCGCGTAGTCCGAGCTGTCGGTCGAGGCGTAGTTGAAGGTGATGTCGCCCCAGGTATCGAGCGCCTGCTGCAGCGGGGAGCACGTCTTGGCGGCGCGCCGCAGGATCTCCGGCCCCTCGTTCCTGATGTCGCGGCCTTCGTTGCGCGCCTTGACGATGGTCTCGAGCGCGACGCGGTTCGCGACTGCGCCGGCCTGGATGCCGGCCGGGTGCCCGATCGTGCCCCCGCCGAACTGCAGCACCACGTCGTCCCCGAACAGGTCGATGAGCTGGTGCATCTGGCCGGCGTGGATGCCGCCGGAGGCGACCGGCATGACCTTCTTGAGGTCGCACCAGTCCTGGTCGAAGTACACGCCGCGCGGGAGGTCCTGGCGCGTGAAGCTGTCGCGGCACACGTTGTAGTAGCCCTGCACCGTCAGCGGATCGCCCTCGAGCTTGCCGACCGCGGTGCCGGCGTGCATGTGATCGACACCGGCGAGGCGCAGCCATTTCGCGATGACGCGAAAGCTCACGCCGTGGTTCTTCTGGCGCGTGTACGTCCCGTGGCCGGCGCGGTGCAGGTGCAGGATCATGTCGTGCTTGCGGCACCAGTTGGACATGCTCTGGATGCAGGTCCAGCCGACGACCAGGTCGATCATCACGATCACCGAACCGAGGTCCTTGGCGAGCTCCGCGCGCTCGTACATGTCCTCCATCGTCGCGGCGGTGACGTTCAGGTACGAGCCCTTGACCTCGCCCGTGGCGGCGCTCGCCTTGTTGACCGCGTCCATCACGTACAGGAACCGGTCGCGCCAGTGCATGAACGGCTGCGAATTGATGTTCTCGTCGTCCTTCATGAAATCGAGGCCGCCCTTGAGGCCCTCGTAGATCACGCGTCCGTAGTTGCGCCCCGACAGCCCGAGCTTGGGCTTGGTCGTCGCGCCGAGCAGCGGACGGCCGAACTTGTCGAGGCGCTCACGCTCGACGATGAGTCCCGTCGGCGGTCCCTTGAACGTCTTCACGTACGCGACCGGGACCTGGATGTCCTCGAGTCGCGCGGCCTTGAGCGGCTTGAAGCTGAACACGTTGCCGATGAGGCTCGCGGTCATGTTCGCGATCGAGCCTTCCTCGAAGAGGATGATGTCGTAGGCAACCCACGCGAAGTACTGGCCCGGGTTGTTGGGGACGGGTTCGACCTTGAAGGCCTTGGCGCGATAGCTGTCGCAGGCACTCAGGCGATCGGTCCACACCACGGTCCAGGTCGCGGTGCTCGATTCACCGGCGACGGCGGCGGCCGCCTCGATCGGGTCGACACCGTCCTGCGGCGTGATCCGAAAGAGGCACACGGTGTCGGTTGCCTTTGGAGCGTAGTCCGCCGCCCAGTAGCCCATCTGGCGGTACTTGAGGACGCCTGCCGTGTAGCGCTTCTTCTTGTCCGAGATCACCGGGATCTCGTTCGCTTCGCTCGCCGTGGCCATGCCGAACTCCCCCCGAAGCCGTTGTCGGGGACTGACTCTGGCCTCCGTTATAGATAAACTAAAGTCAGTTCTTGTTATCTCTAGATTAAGAGAAGCTGAATGAAAAACGTCACCCTGCGCCAGCTTCGGGTCTTTGCCGCCGTCGCGCGGCACCAGAGTTTCGTTCGCGCCGCGGAGGAGCTGAGCCTCTCTCCGCCGGCGATCTCGATGCAAATCAAAGAGTTGGAGACAGAGGTCGGACTGCCGCTCTTCAACCGGACCTCGCGGCGGGTGTCGGTGACGATGGTTGGTGAGTACATGCTGTCGAACGCCCGCCGGGTGCTGGGTGCGATGCGGGATGCCGAGGACATGGTCGCGAGTTTCCGGGGACTCAAGACCGGGCCGCTCGACGTCGGCATGGTCAGCACCGCGAAGTACTTCCTGCCGCGAATGCTTGCGCAGTTTCGCGACGAGCACCCCGGCATCGAGATCCGTCTCGAGGTCTGCAACAACCGCGAGGAACTCGTCACCCTGATGCAGCAGGGCGCGGTCGAGCTCGCGGTCATGGGGCGTCCGCCGAAAGGCTGGCCCTCGCGCGCTGAGCCGTTCGCGATGCACCCGCACGTGCTCGTGACCGCGACGACGCACCGCTTCGCGCGTCTCGAGGAGGTGCCCGCGCGCGCGCTTCTCGAGGAGGGGTTCATCATCCGCGAGCCGGGTTCGGGCACGCGCGCCGCACTCGATGAATACCTTGCCGCGCATCACATCACGCCGCGGATCGCGATGCAGATGTCGAGCAACGAGGCCATCAAGCAGGCAGTGATGTCCGGCATGGGGGTCGCCCTCCTGTCGCTGCACACGCTCGGCCTCGAACTCGAATACGGACTCATCGCCGCGCCCAACGTCGAGGGCCTGCCCGTCATGCGTCGCTGGCACGTCGTCAACAATCTCGCGAAGGTGCTGTCGCCGGCGGCCGAGGCGTTCCGGTACTTCGTGCTCGAGCACGGCGAGGCGTTCCTCGCCAGGAACTTCCCGCACTAGGTACCCGTCGGCCGGCGCGGGCCGCTGCGCCGCGACCCCGTTTCTTGGTATACATCCGCACCACCGGGCTCTCGCAGGCAGGTCCAGGCATGAGACAGGCATTCCCGTTCGCGGCGATCGTCGGCCAAGACGAGATGAAGCTGGCGCTGCTCGTGACGGCGGTCGACCCGAGCGTCGGCGGCGTGCTGGTTTTCGGCGACCGTGGCACGGGCAAGTCGACCGCGGTGCGCGCGCTCGCGGCGTTGCTGCCGTCGATGCAGGTCGTGGACGGCTGTCGCTACGGCTGCGATCCCGCGCGTCGCGAGGCCTGGTGCGACGAGTGCCGCGCCGCGTACGGAAAAAAGGCGCCCACGGCGCGCCGCGCCGCGGTGCCCGTCGTCGACCTGCCGCTCGGCGCGACGGAGGATCGCGTCGTCGGGGCGCTCGATCTCGAGCGCGCGCTGTCGCAGGGCGTGAAGGCATTTGCGCCCGGACTCCTCGCGCGCGCCAACCGCGGATTCCTGTACATCGACGAGGTCAACCTGCTGGAAGACCACCTCGTCGACCTGCTGATTGACGTCGCTGCCTCCGGCGAGAACGTCGTCGAGCGGGAGGGTCTCAGCGTGCGACACCCCGCGCGGTTCGTGCTGGTCGGCAGCGGCAATCCGGAGGAAGGCGAGTTGCGTCCGCAGCTGCTCGATCGCTTCGGCCTGTCGGTCGATGTGCGCACGCCGACCGACCTCGACACGCGCGTCGAAGTCGTGCGTCGCCGCGACCTGTTCGAGCGCGATCCGGCCGCGTTCCTGCAAAAATGGCGGGCGAAGGAAGCGCAGATCCGCCGCCGCGTGCTCGCGGCGCGCGAGCGACTGCCGTCCGTCGAGGTTTCCGCGACCACGCTCAAGCGCGCGGCGGAGCTCTGCATGCGCCTTGGCACCGATGGGCTTCGCGGGGAGCTGACGCTGATCCGCGCCGCGCGCGCAGCGGCGAGCCTCGAGGGCGCGGCGGCGGTCGGCGATGGCCACCTCAAGCAGGTGGCATCGGCGGCGCTCCGGCACCGCTTGCGGCGCGATCCGCTGGATGAGGTGGCCTCGGGAGTGCGCGTGGAGCGGGCACTCGCGGAGCTGTTCGCCTCGTGACCGGTCGCGACAGCGAGCGCGCCTGGGCGGACGCGGCCGCGGCGGCGGCGCTCCTGGCCGTCGATCCGGTCGGCCTCGGCGGCGCCTGCGTGCGCGCGCCGTTTGGACCGGTTCGTGACCGGTGGATCGCACTGCTGAGCGCGCTGTTACCCGCCGGCACGCCGCTGCGCCGGGTTCCGGCTGGCGTCGGCGAGGATCGGCTGCTCGGTCACCTCGACCTCGCCGCGACGCTGTCAGCCGGCCGGCCGGTCGCCGCGCGCGGCCTGCTCGCGCAGGTCGATGGCGGCCTCGTGCTGCTGCCGATGGCGGAGCGCACCGGCGCGACGGTGGCCGCGCTCCTCGGCGCCGCGCTCGACTGGCAGGAGGTCCGGCTCGAGCGGGACGGCCTCACGGAACGCTCGCCGGCGCGCATCGGCGTCGTTGCGCTCGACGAAGGAGCGGCCCCGGACGAGCGACCGCCGGCGGCGCTCCTCGAGCGTCTCGCATTCCAGGTGTCGCTCGATAACCTCGCCGCCGCCGACCTCGAGCAGGGATTGCCGGACGCAGCGGCGATCGCCGCCGCGCGGGCTCTGCTGCCGCGCGTGCGCCTGGGATCTCAATCGCGGGAGGCATTGATCGGCACGGCGCTCGCGCTCGGCGTCGGCTCGCTGCGCGCCGCGGTGCTGGTCGAGCGCGCCGCGCGTGTCGCCGCGGCGCTCGCGGGCCGGTCGGCGGTGCTCGAATCGGATGCGACGCTCGCGGCACGCCTCGTGCTCGCGCCGCGCGCGACAGCGGTGCCAGCCACCGCGTCCGATCCGCCGGGCGAGGACCCCGCGGCGCACGACAGCCCACGCGCTGACGCCGCGCCCGACGCGCCCGCGGAGCCCGACGCCGAAGCGTCCCAGAACCCGGCCGAGCGCACCGACGCGCTCGCCGTCGTCGTGCTGGCGGCCGCAGCCGCCGCGATTCCGAAGG
>CAYNCY010000356.1:0-4657 GCA_964395195.1 uncultured Steroidobacteraceae bacterium | reverse complement strand
CATGCCGGTCTTGGGCCAGAGAAGCCGCCCGGTCCGGCTGCGGCCGCCCTCGATGAAGTACTCGATCGGGTGGCCGCGCGCCATCATCACGGAGAGGTACGTCATGAAGACGACCGGGTAGAGCGAGTTGCCCTTGAAGCTGCGGCGCAGGAAGAACGCGCCGCCTTTACGGAGGAACCGGCCGATCACCGGGAGGTTCAGGTTCACGCCCGCCGCGACGTGCGGGACGGCGAAGCCGCGCCGGTAGATCACGTAGGAAAGGAGCAGGTAGTCCATGTGGCTGCGGTGGCAGGGCACGTAGACGACCTGCGCGCCCTGGCCGGCGAGCTCGAGCCGCTCCGGGTGCAGCACCTCGACGCCATCGAACAGCCGGTTCCACACGCGGTGCAGGATGCCGGAGGCAAAGGCGACGAAGCGCGGGGAGATGTCGGCGGCAATCTCGAGCGCGTATTTGCGCGCGAGCAGGAGCGCCTCGCGGCGGCTCATGTGCTTGTCGCGGATCTCGAGCGCGACCGCCGCGCGCACCGCGCGCTTCGCCAGCACCTCGGCGATCACGGTGCCCCGGTGCGAGAGGTCGGGCCCGATCACCGCGGCGCGGGCGTTGCGGAACTCGGTGCGCATCACGCGCGTGATGCGCCGGCAGCCGCGCCTGGCATCGAGCTCGGCGACGAGCTCGCCGAGCGCGCTCGGGTCGGCGAACCGCACGAGCGCGCGGCGGCCGTTGACGAGCGTCGACAGGAAACGCCGGAACGGGCTCACCAGCGTCCAGTCCTCGCTGAACAGGAGCCGGAACCACGAGCCTTCCTTGCCGGGCGCACGTCCCCAGAACACCGACACGGCGACGAGGTCGATCTCGAAGTCGCCGCTCTGGCCCGCCGCCTGCACGATGCGCGCGAGGCGCTCGGGCACGCGCGGGTCGGGGCGGCGCCGGATCCAGCCGCGCTGGCGCTCGAGCGCGATCACGGGGCGGGGCTCCCGCAGCGCTCCGAGACGAAACGCCCGCAACGGCGACGGCAACCCCACGCGCCGGCAGGTGATCGCGAGCGCGAGGATGTCGCTCAGCGAGCGCTCCTCGAGGACGTACAGCAGGCGCCGGCCGCGGCCCCTGAGCCGGTCCGCGGCATCGACCGGCAGCACGCTCGGTCGCACCCACAGGGAGAGGACACGGCTCAGGAGCCAGAGCAGCGTCCGGCCGAGCCCCGCGAACGTGGTCATCCGCTGGCCAGCGGCCGGGTCGCGATCAGCGCGAGCTTCTTCGCGCGCGTGAGGCGCTTGATCTCGGCCTCGCGCCTCAGCGCGACGCTCCGATCTGCCGCCGGCTCGACGTAGCGCAGGCGCCCGGGCGCGCCGAGCCTGAAGAATCGTGCTCCGCGCCCGCCCTGCCCCGCGTGCTCGGCGAGGCGGCGCTCGAGCGAGGTCGTGATGCCGGTGTAGAGGGCGCCCCGCGTCGATTCAAGGATGTAGACGCGCCACGGCGCGTCGCTCACCTCGGCGTTCCTTCCGCCGGCGCGCGCTCCGGGTCATCGAGCGCGCGCCGCGTCGCGTCCATGTGCTCGTCCTGCGCCGCGTTGACCGCGGCCGGCAGCGTCTTCTTCTTCTCGACCATGTCGTCGAATACGGTGCGCACGGGCGGTGCCGGCGGATCCGGGGGCGGCGGCGGCTTGCCCCCGCAGGCGCACAGGAGGAACGCGAGGAGGCCGGCAGCGCGTGCGGTTCTGAACATCTGGGTTCTCCCGAGCGTCGGCGAGCTACTCGCCGAATTTATCGAGCGTGATGAGGAAGTACTCGAAGTAGTAGCCAATCTCGCGGATCTTGTCCTGCATGCGATGGTCGGTGTCGAGGACGTGCAGGCTCGCGCGGTGCTCGCGCGCGAAGCGCACGCTGTTCTCGACCGGCACCACCTCGTCGCGCCAGCCGTGCACGATCGTCACCGGGCAGTCCGCAGGCTGCGGGGTCAGGTCCTCGTAGCCCGGCACGTAGAACGCAGGCGCCATCAGGAAGAGGCCGGCGGTCCGGAGCAACCGCGACCCGGCCGTCGAGACGTGGCCGCCCATGCTGGAGCCGACGAGCACGAGACGCCCCTGGAAGTCGCGGCAGTACGCGAGGAGCCGCGTGACCCGCGCGTGCGGATCGTCAATGCCGCGGTAGTCGACCGACTCGACCTCGTAGCCCTCGGCGCGCGCGATGTCGGCGAGCGCGGAGATCTTCGTGCCCCAGGGCCCGCTTTCCTTGCCGTGCGAGAAGACGACGTATCGGCCCATCGGGAGCGCCTCGGGTAACCGCCGTCGATCTTATCAGCGACCGCGCCCCCACAAGAGCGCGTCGAGGTCGTCCGCCTGCGCCAGCAAGACGCGCCCGCGCACCACCTCGAGCCCTTCGGCGAGCAGCCGGCGGCGCTGCTCGCGGAAATGCCGGCTGCCGGGAGCGAAGGCGATCCGGCCGCCCGCGCCGACCACGCGGTGCCAGGGGAGATCGAGCGACGTGGGGGCCTTGCCGAGCGCGCGCCCGACGAGGCGCGCCCCGCGCGGGAACCCCGCCTTCGCCGCGACGCCGCCGTAGGTCGACACCGAGCCCTCGGGCAGGTGCGCGACGACGCGCCAGATCGCCTCGAGGCGCCGCTGGCTGGCGCTCGCGTCCGCCCTCGATGCCGTCGGTGCCCGCGACGCCCTCGATGCCTTCGATGCCTTCGATGCCTTCGTCTTTCGCTCAGCCATTCGGCCCTCTGCTCGGCTGCCCCGGTCCGCCCACCCGGACGAAACAAGGTTAATGTAGACGGCCCGGGCCGGGAGTGGGAATGGAAGGCGACCTCAGCGAGACCCAGGTACTGCGCGGCGATCCCGTGACGCTGCTCGGGGCGCTCGCGCTCTTCCGCGGCCTCGAGCGCGAGACGCTCGCCGCCATCGCCGCCGAGCTCGAGTGGCTCTCGGTGCCGGGTGGCGCGACGCTCTTCGCGGCGGGCGAAGCGCCGGATGCGATGTACCTCGTGATCGCGGGGTGCCTTGGCGTCTACAGCGGCAGCGAGCCGTCGCGGCTGCTGTCCCGGATCGCGGCCGGCGAGACGGTCGGCGAAATGGGCCTCCTGTCGGGACGCCCGCGCACCGCGACGATCCGGGCGCTTCGTGACTGCGACCTCGCGCGCCTGCCGCGCGAGGCCTTCGACAAGGTGATCGTGCGCCACCCGGCCGCGATGCTGCGCGTCGCGCAGCTCCTCGTCGAGCGGCTCGAGGGCGCGGACCGGCCACCGCGCGGCGTCGGGTCCCGCACCTACGCGCTCCTGCCGCAGAGCGTCGAGGTCGACGCGGGGGGCTTCGCAACCGAACTCGTCGCGGCGCTCTCGCAGCTCGGGCGCACCGAGCTCGTCTGGAGCGTGCGCGGCGCCGAGCACACGAGCGCGTGGTTCCACCGCATCGAGAGCGCGAACGATTTCGTCGTCTACGTCGCGGACCCGGAGCCCACGACCTGGACCAAGCTCTGCATGCGCCAGGCGGACTCGCTCCTGCTGCTCGCGCGCGCCGAGGCGCCGGCCGCACCGTGGCCCGTGATGCCGCAGGAGTCGTTGCCCGGCGCCGCGGCGCGCAGCGAACTCGTGCTCCTGCACGAGGAGCGCGTGCTGCCCGGCGCCGCCGCGCGCTGGCGCCCGCTGCTGCCCGGCAGCGAGCACCACCACGTCATCGGCCCCGCGGACGTCGCGCGGATCGCGCGCCTCCTGACCGGCAAGGCCATCGGCCTCGTGCTGTCGGGCGGCGGCGCTCGCGGCTTCGCGCACATCGGCGTGGTGCAGGCGCTGCGTGAGGCGGGAATGCCGATCGACCTCATCGGCGGCACCAGCATCGGCGCGATCATGGGCGCCGGGGTGGCCGCCAACTGGTCGGTCGATGAGATGAAGGAGCGCTTCCGCCGCACCTTCGTCACGACCAACCCGCTCAACGACTACACCCTGCCCATCGTGTCGCTGGTCTCGGGGCGCAAGGTCAGCCGGCTGCTCCGGCAGGAATTCGGGGACGTCTCGATCGAGGACCTGCCACTCCCCTTCTATGCGGTCTCCGCGAACCTCACGACCGGCCGCGGCAGCGTGCACCGCGAGGGCGAGCTGTGGCGGTGGCTCCGCGCCTCGGTCGCGATCCCGGGCGTGTTGCCGCCCGTGTTCCACCAGGGCGAGGTGCACGTCGACGGTGGCGCGATCAACAACCTGCCCGTCGACGTCATGCGCGCGACCAACCGCGGCATCATCATCGCGGTCGACGTCGGCAGCGAGCCCACGTTCACGACCGACATCCAGGAAGTGGACCTGCCGCCACTGTGGAAGCTGCTCGGCTGGTTCCGTCGCAACAAGCAGCGGCCGACGATCCTGCAGATCCTGATCCGGGCCGGCATGGTCAACGCCGAGACCGCGACCATGGCCGGGCGGCGACTGTCGGACCTGCTGCTGCAGCCGCCGCTCGCCACGATCGACCTGCTGCACTGGAAGGCCTTCGACCGCGCAATCGATGCGGGGTACCGCCACGCCGCCGCGCGTCTTCTCGCCCTCGATGCACCGACGCGGGCACGCCTGGGGCTCCCCGCTTCCTCATGAGTGGCGGCTGGCAGTTCTGGGTCGATCGTGGCGGCACGTTCACCGACATCGTCGCGCGCGCGGCGGCCGGCCGGCGCACGGCGG
>CAYNCY010000355.1:0-4663 GCA_964395195.1 uncultured Steroidobacteraceae bacterium | reverse complement strand
CCCCTCGACGACGAGGAGTCGCTCGATGTTCCGCAGCTGCTGGCGCGCCTCGTAGAGGCCGTAGAGCTCGCGGCCCTTGTGGAAGAGCGGCGTCTCGGGCGAGTTCAGGTACTTGGGTTCGCCCGCGTCGATCACCCGACCGCCGAAGCCGACGACGCGACCGCGCGAATCGCGGATCGGGAACATCACGCGGTCGCGGAAGCGGTCGTAGTAGCCGGGGCCGGTCGATTTCTGCTGGTCGGGGTTGCGCTCGATGATCAGGCCCGCGGTCAGGAGCGCGTGTCGCCCGGCCTCGGTCGCGCCGAAGGCCTTGAGGAGCGCATCCCAGCCGGGTGGCGCGTAGCCGAGGTGATAGCGCGCCGCGGTCTCGCCCACGAGGCCGCGCTTCTGCAGGTAGTCCTTGGCGCGGTCCGAGTCCTTGAGCGCGTCGCGAAAATGCTGGTCCGCGGCGGCCGTCAGCGCGAAGAGATCGTCCTGCAGGCGGTCGCGCGGATCCGCGGGGCCGCCGCCCTCGCGCGGCACCTCGAGCCCGGCGCGCGCCGCGAGGTCCTCGACGGCCTCGGGAAAGCCGAGCCGGTCGTGCTCCATCAGGAACGTCAGGGCGGTGCCGTGCACGCCGCAGCCGAAGCAGTGATAGAACTGCTTGGTTTGCGAGACGGTGAAGGAGGGCGTCTTCTCGCCGTGGAACGGGCAGTTCGCCTTCCACTCGCGGCCCGCTTTCTTGAGCTGCACGCGGCTGCCGATCACCTCCACGATATCCGTGCGGGCGAGCAGCTCGTCGATGAATGCGCGAGGAATCCGGCCAGCCATCGGTGGCCTCCGAACGCCGCTCAGCCGGCGAGCAGCGCCTTGATGCGGGCGCCGACGGCGGCCATGTCGGCGCGGCCAGCGGCCTTGCCCTTGACGATCCCCATCACCTTGCCCATGTCCTTGATGGACGCGGCGCCGGTGCTGGCGATTGCTTCTTTGATGAGTGCATCGAGATCGGCGGCCGACAGCTGCGCCGGCAGGTAGCCGGTCAGGATGGTGATCTCGGCGGTTTCCTTGGCGACGAGATCGGCGCGCGCGCCGGCCTCGAACATCACGACGGATTCCTTGCGCTGCTTGATCATCTTCTCGATGACCGAGAGGGCCTGCGCGTCATCGAGCGTGATGCGCTCGTCCACTTCGCGCTGCTTGATGGCGGCCTGCAGCATGCGGATGAGCCCCAGGCGATCCTTCTCGCCGGCGCGCATCGCCGCCTTCATGTCCTCGGTGATCCGTTCCCTGAGCGTCATCGCGCCGGCCCTCGGGGCGAATCAGCGCGGGGCGCGCATGCCCTCGCGCGAGATGCGCTTCAGGTGGCGCTTCACGGCAGCCGCCTTCTTGCGCTTACGCTCCTGGGTCGGCTTCTCGTAGAATTCGCGGCGCCGCAGCTCCGTGAGAACGCCCGCCTTCTCGCAGGCGCGCTTGAAACGCCGGAGGGCGGCGTCGAAGTACTCGTTCTCGCGGACACGTACGCTCGGCATTGAGATCGACCTTTCTCGGGTGAGACCCGACCATACGCCGGGCACAGAGCCGGCAAGTCTACGGATGTCCCCCCTGAAAATCAAAAGCCGCGCCGCCCCGATCGGGCCCGCCCCGACGACCCGCCGGACCCGGCCGGGGGCTCGGCCGTGAACGCGCCGCTCCATGTGTTGGCCATCGAAACCTCCTGCGACGAGACGGCCGTGGCGATCTACGGCGAGCCCGGGGGGCTTCGTGCCCACCGGGTGTACACGCAGACGGACCTCCACGAGATCTGGGGCGGGGTGGTACCGGAGCTCGCCTCGCGCGATCACGTCAGACGCCTCGCGCCGATGATCGAGGCGACCCTCGCCGATGCCGGATTCGCGCGGCCGGACATCGGCGGGGTGGTTTATACCGCTGGTCCCGGCCTGATTGGAGCCCTGTTGGTGGGGGCTGGAGTCGCGACCGGGCTCGCTTTTGCCTGGAAAGTGCCGGTTCTCGGCGTGCATCACCTCGAGGGTCACCTGCTCGCCCCCCGGCTCGAGATCGCCCCGGCACCCTTCCCCTACCTCGCGCTCCTCGTCTCCGGCGGCCACACGATGCTGGTCGACGTCGAGGGCATCGGTCGCTACCGGGTACTCGGTGAGTCGCTCGACGATGCGGCGGGGGAGGCCTTCGACAAGACCGCGAAGCTCCTCGGCCTCCCGTACCCGGGCGGCGCGCGCCTCGCCGCGCTGGCGGAGGGCGGGCGTCCCGGCCGGTTCGACTTTCCCCGGCCCATGCTCGACCGGCCGGGGCTCGATTTCAGCTTCAGTGGCCTGAAGACCGCCGCGCTCCTTGCGATCCGCGGGCTCGATGAGGATCCCGAGGGCCGCGGCGACCTCGCGCGCGGCTTCGAGGAGGCCATCGTCGACACCCTCGCGACCAAGACCCGCCGCGCGCTCCTCGCGACCGGCCTGGCGCTCCTCGTCGTCGCGGGCGGCGTCGGCGCGAACCGGCGCCTGCGCGAACGGCTGACGGCGATCGCGGAGGAGCTTGGCGTCGCAACCGCCTACCCGCGCGCGGAGTTCTGCACCGACAACGCGGCCATGATTGCCTATGCGGGCCACGCCCGGCTCGCCGCCGGCGAGCGCGGCGGCCCGGGCGCCAGCGCCCGGGCGCGCTGGCCGCTCAGCGAGCTCAAGGTTCCCGGCTGAGGACGGGTGCGCCGGCCGCGGCCGGCTGGTAGGGTTCCCGCGCAACGCCCGAGCGGCGAGGAGAGAGGCTGATGGGCGATCGCATCTTCATCCGTGATCTGCGCGCCGAGACGATCATCGGGATCTTCGACTGGGAACGGAAGGTTCGCCAGACGATCAGCTTCGATCTCGAGTTCCCCGCCGACATCCGCAAGGCGGCGAAGTCCGATCGCATCGAGGACACGCTCAACTACAAGTCGGTCGCCAAGCGCGTGCTCGCCTACGTCGAGGCGAGCGAATGCGCGCTCGTCGAGACGCTCGCCGACCAGGTCGCGCACCTGATCCTCAAGGAGTTCGCGGTCGCGTGGGTCAAGGTGCTGCTCAACAAGGTCGGCGCCGTGCGCGGCAGTCGCGATGTGGGCGTTGAGATCGAGCGCACCCGCGCCGACTACGGGCTCTGAGCGGAGCGGGCGCGTGAGCGGGGCGACAGCGGCGGGCGTGCCCGTCTACGTGGCGGCGGGCTCGAACGTCTCGCCGGTCGAGAGCCTCGCCAAGGCAATCGCCGCGCTTCGTCAGAAATTCCCGGACCTCGTGGTCTCGCCCGCGTACGCGAACGGCGCGGTCGGCTTCAAGGGCGCGGACTTCATCAACCTCGCGGTGGGATTTCGCACGGAGCTCTCGCTCGCGGCGGTGCTCGCTGAGCTGCACGCGATCGAACGGCTGTGCGGGCGCGGGCGCACCGAAGAGAAGTGGGCGCCGCGGCGCATGGATCTCGACGTCCTCCTGTTCGGCGACCTGGTCGGTGAGTATCCGGGTGCGCGGCTGCCGCGCCCCGATCTCGTCAAGCGCGCGTACATGCTGGGGCCGCTCGCCGCGATCGCGCCCGAGGTGATGCACCCGACGCAGCACCGCTCGATCGGCACGCTCTGGGCCGAGTTCGACCGGGACGCGCATCCCTTGCGGGCGCTGACGCTGCCCTTCGCCGGGGCCGCGGTGTGAGCGCGCGGGCTCCCGCCCTAGAGGCCGCCGACCGTGCGGCCGCCATCGACGGGGAGCACCTGTCCCGTCACGTACGGCGCGTAGAGGACGAAGAAGAGCGCGGCGTGCGCGATGTCCTCGGGCGTCCCCATGCGCTTCAACGCCGTCCGCTCGATGATGTCGGCGCGCAGCTTTGCATCCATCTCGCCCTCGGGCCAGAGCACGGGTCCGGGCGCGATCGCATTGACGCGGACCTCGGGCCCGAGTTCGCGCGCGAGCGACTGCGTCAGCATCAGCAGCCCCGCCTTGGCGGCCGAGTAGGCGGGATGACCCTTGAGCGGGCGGTAGGCGTGGATGTCGACCATGTTGAGGACGAGTCCGCGCCGGCGCTTCAGCTCCGGCGCCGCCGCCTGCACGAGGAAGAGCGGCGCCCTGAGGTTGGTGCCGATCAGGTCATCGAAGGCGGCGCCCGTGATCGAGCCGACCGGCGTTGGGTAGAAGGTCGAGGCGTTGTTGACGAGCACGTCGAGCCGTCCGAACGCCGCGATCGTTGCAGCGACGATGCCGGGGAGCGCCGCGAGGTCGAGGAGGTCCGCGGCATGGAGCGCCGCCGAGCCCGCGCGCACGGCGTTCAACTCCGCGACCAGGCGCTCGGCCTCGGCGTGCGACGTGTGGTGATGAATCATGACGTTGGCGCCCGCCCCGTGCAGGCAGCGCGCGATCGCAGCGCCGAGCCGACGGGCGCCGCCGGTGACGAGCACCGTCTGGTTTTCGAGCGTCGGGGCGGCGGCAGTCACCCGATCAGGATACCCGCGCCCTCGGCGCGGACGCCACCGCCGTGATCCCGCTCGGGCTCGCCCCGCTCTCGAGCGATGAGCGCGCGCACGAGTCGCGGGTGGCCGCGGCGCTCGGCGCCGCGATCGATGCCGCGGGCGGCTCGATCTCCTTTGCGGACTTCATGCAGGTCGCGCTCTACGCGCCCGGCCTTGGCTACTACGCCGCCGGCGCCCACAAGATCGGGG
>CAYNCY010000354.1:0-4670 GCA_964395195.1 uncultured Steroidobacteraceae bacterium | reverse complement strand
CCGCTGCCACGCCGACCGGGGGAGGCCGAGCCCATGGACGCAACCATCAAACCAGAACACGCCGAAGGCCGATCACCGAAGGCCGAGCGGCATGTGCTGGCGCGACCCTTGTGGATACTCGCGGTACTGGCGCTCATCGCCGCGCTTCGCGCGGGCGAGGAATTCCTGGCGCCGCTCTTCTTTGCGGTGCTGATTGCGCTCATCCTTTCCGGTGTCGTTGAACTCCTGCACCGCTATCGCGTGCCGCGCGTGATCAGCGCGTTCGTGCTTCTTCTCGCGGTTGCGGCCGCGTTCGGCGGCGTCGGCGAGATGGTCTGGTCGCCGGCACAGCAGTGGATCCAGAGCGCGCCGCGCATCCTGCACACCCTCGAGCACAAGGTCCGCCCGGCGCAGACCGTGGTCAGGCGGATTGGAGACATTGCCAAGCGCGCGAGCTCGCTCGGGGATCCGGGCCCGGACGCGCCGGCCGCCGCTGCGGCGGCAACGCCGGCGCCGTCCATGACGACGGTCGCTGTCGTCGCGGAGACCGGCTGGATCGTCGCTGGCATCGCAACGGTGATGGCGTTTACGCTGCTGCTCCTGGCCGCCGGGCCGCCGACGCTCGCGCGGATGACCGCAGGCCTTGCGAGCGACCTGCACGCCGTACACGTCCTCAAGATCATAGACGCCATCCGCGTCGAGGTCGGCCGCTACTACCGGACGCTCGCGCTCATCAACCTTGGGCTTGGCATCGCGACGGCGCTCGTGATGTGGCTCCTCGGCATGCCGAACCCGGTGCTGTGGGGGGTGCTCGCGGGCGTGCTCAACTTCATTCCGTACCTCGGCTCCGCCACCACGCTCGCGATCCTGACGGTCGTCGCGCTGGTGACCTTCGACACGGTTCCACAGGCGCTGGCGGTTACGGGGAGTTACCTCGGGCTCGTCGCGATCGAGGGACAGATCGTGCAGCCGGTGCTCGTCGGCCGCCGGCTCGATCTCAACCCGATCGTCGTGTTCCTGGCGCTCTGGGTCGGCGGCTGGATGTGGGGCATCGCGGGGGTCGTGTTCGCGCTGCCGGTGCTGGTCGCGACCAAGGTTGCGGCGAGGCACCGTGCGGGCGGCGAGATGATCGTCAACTTCCTGAGCCCGTCAGGTACCGCGCGGACGCGCACCTGGCGTCGGCCTGCCGCAAAGTCGGCGGGCAGCGCGCGCGTCTCGTAAGGCCCCGACTCGACGACGCTCAGTGAGCAGCGGCGGCGGCGCCCGTACGGTGCTGCCGAAGCGCGGCCGTGAGCCAATCGTGGGCCTCGATGCTGGCCGAGGTCCCGCAGGTCACGCGGTAGGCGCGCCCGGTCATGCTGCTCGCCGTCGCGGCCCGGGCAATGAAGTCCTCGGCGGTCTCAATGACCCTGCGCTCATCGAAATAGCGGTACTTCGTCGCGAGGTGGTCGGCCGCTTTCGCCGCCTCGTAGAGGGTACCGTTGCGGTCGAACGAGCAGCCCGAGGTGCGGACGAAGTCGAGGAGGTATGCGATTTCCTGAGCGGCGGCGGGTGGCGCCGCGTGCGCGCCGGATGCGGCGAGGAGTGCCAGCAGCAGCGTCCAGCCGAGGCGGGGGGCGCTCACGGTGCCGACTCGGGGTAGTCCGCAGCGGGCGAGAGCACGTGTTCGGGTCGAACGCCGAGCCCGACCACCCGCGCCGGAATCCGCCGCAGCGCGGGAAAGCGTTGCAGCAGACGAAAGAGGAGCGGCAGCGAGCGGCTGCCCTTGAGCGCGAGTGCCTTGAAAACCACGCGCTGCAGGATGAGCTGCACGCGCTGGGTGGCAAAGGTCGGAAAGCATCGCCGCTCTTGCACGCGCGCGAGGAGCTCGGGCGGCACGGACTCGTGCCGGCTGAGGGGCCCCGCGAGCAGGTTAGCGGTCGCGACTGCATCCTGGATCGCGAGGTTGATGCCGACCCCGCCGATCGGCGACATCGCGTGCGCTGCATCGCCGATGCAAAGGAGGCCGGGCTTGTGCCAGGTGCCGAGGTGGTTGATCGAGACGGACAGGAGTTTCACCTCGTCCCAGGAGCGAAGCTCAACGACCCGGTCCGCGAGGAAGGGCGCCGCATCGACCAGCGCCTGGCGGAGCGCGCCGAGGCCCGCCGCCTTCAGCCCCTCGAAGGCGTCCTTCGGAATCACGAGGCCGCACTGGTAGTAGTCGCCGCGGTTGATGAGCACGAGGATCCGCCCGCCCTGGAACCGGCCGAGCGCCAGCTCGCGATCGTCCATCTGGCGCGGCAGGCTGAACCAGAGGACGTCGATAGGCGAGCCCATGTCGGTCACCTCGAGGCGCGCGAGCGAGCGCACCGTCGACTCGCGGCCGTCGGCGCCAATGACGAGCCGCGCCGGAATCGCCTGCTGGCCGTCCGGCGTCGTGACGCTGACGCCGCGCACGACCCCCTCGTCCTCGATGAGCCCCGTGACGGCCGTGTTCATCGCGATCGAAAAAGCCGGGAAGCGACTCGCCTCGCTCGTCAGGAAGTTGAGGAACTCCCATTGCGGCATCAGCACGAGGAACTTCGCAGCGGTCGGCAGGTGCGAGAAGTCCGCGATCTCAATCTCGGCGTCGCCGATCTGCGCGGACAGGCGCGGGTACTCCTGGTGCGGACGCGCGAGGAAGCGCTCGAGGAGCCCGAGCTCGTGCAGGAGCTGCAGCGTCGAGGGGTGCACCGTGTCGCCGCGGAAGTCGCGGAGGAAATCGGCGTGCTTCTCGAACACGATGACCGGTACGCCGGCGCGGGCGAGCAGGAAGCCGAGCATTACGCCCGCCGGCCCGCCGCCAGCGATGCAGCAGCGGTTGCCGGGCCCACCGCCCGTCACCGGCAGCGGTGCCGTCATGGATGCTCCTCCACGGGCCCGCGATCGGGCAGGGCTTGACGCCCGCCCGTCACGCGATCGAGCTCGCGCGCGCACGCCGCGGCGGCGAAACGGATCGCCTCCGACTGGGTCGGGTAGGTGTGCACGACCCCGGCGAGCGCCACGAGGCCGAGCCGTGCGGTGATCGCGACCGAGACTTCGTTGATCATCTCGCTCGCCCGCGAGGCCACGATGGTGGCGCCGAGGATCTCATCGCTCCCCTCGCGCACATGGATCTTCACGAAACCGCGGTCCTGGCGGTCAGTGATCGCCCGGTCGACGTCCTGCATCATGACCACGAACGTCTTGACCGGAACTCCCGCCGCGCGCACTTCCCACACCTGCCGACCGACGTGCGCGATCTCCGGGTCGCAGAACGTGCAGCGCGGGATCACGAGGTCCGTGTGCTGGCGCGGCCGGCCGCCGAGCAGGTTCAGGGTCGCGATGCGGGCCGTACTCTCGGCGACGTGGGTGAACTGGTCCGCCATGCACACGTCGCCCGCGGCATAGACGTCCGGGTTCGTGGTCCTCAAGCTCGCATCGACGCGAATGCCGTCCCGGTCGATCGCGATGCCGGCGCGCTCGAGCGCGAGCGCCTCGACATTCGCGGTGCGCCCGACGCTGACGAGGACGCACTCGGCGCTGACCTCGCCATGCCGTTCCTCGCTCTGCGTTTCGAGCCGCGTAACGCCATCGGCGACCGTTGCGCCGACGACGCTGGTGTTGAGGAAGATGTCGACGCCGTCGCGCGCCATCGCCTCGGCGAGCGTCTGCGCGGCATCGCGCTCCTCGCGCGGCAGGAACTTGGCCTCGTCCTGGATGATCGTGACGTTGCTGCCGAGCCGGCAGAAGGCCTGCGCGAGCTCGCAGCCGACCGGGCCGCCGCCCACGACCGCGAGGCGGCGCGGCAGCTCCTCGAGGTCGAAGATCGACTCGGTCGTGAGGTACTGCCCGCGCTCGAGGCCCGCGATCCTGGGATCCGTCGAGCGCGCCCCGGTTGCGATCAGCGCCTTCGCAAACTGAAGCTCGCGGTCGACGATCCGCACCGAGTTCGGCGACTCAAAGCGCGCCTCGCCGCTGTAGAGATGGATGCCCGCGCGCTCGAGGACGTCGGGCGAGCAGTACGCGGCGATCCGCGCGCGCACGGTCGTGAGGCGGGCGTGCACGAGCTCGAGGTCGGCGAGTGGCTCGTGGAGGCCGGCATTTCGCAGGAGCCGCGACTCGCGCACGCTCGCGAACAGTCGCGCGGAGCGGATCAGCGTCTTCGAGGGCACCGAGCCCGTGTTGAGCGACGTGCCGCCGAGTCGCGCGCACTCGATGAGCGCGACCGTGGCGCCTCTCTCCGCCGCCAGGCGCGCCGCCGTGAGACCGGCGGGGCCGCCGCCGATCACGAGTAGGTCGTAGCGGGAGGGGCGGGCGCTCATCGTGCGAGCCATCCACCCTCGAAGCCGGCGCGACCCAACCCGGTGCGAATGGCGGGAATGTCCCTGAAGAGCGACCACAGAAGGCCGCTGCGCGCGTTCTCGAGCGTGAGCACCAGCAGGCCCTGGTCGAGGCCGTACCAGCCCTCCGAGAGCCAGGGCTTCGCCTCGCCCGACACGGTCGGGTTGAAGCCGCTCACGAATCGATCCTCCACACAGACTTCGGGGTAGGCGCGAAGCAGCTGTTGCGTCCCCTCGCGCGCGGCTCCCTCCGCGAAGGGCAGGCACGCCAGCATGGCCCACGGGCAGAGCGTGCCGTCGTCGGGTACGTAGGGAATGCCGCGTGCCATGTAGCCGAAGTGCCGGCTGTCA
>CAYNCY010000353.1:0-4672 GCA_964395195.1 uncultured Steroidobacteraceae bacterium | reverse complement strand
TAGGACCAGCGCGAAGCCGATCGCGGCGATAGGGCCGGCGACGCTCATGCCGCGCTTGCCTCCGCCCGCACCCAGTCGTAGCCGCGCCGCTCGAGCTCGAGCGCGAGCTCGCGACCGCCGCTCTTGAGGATCTTGCCGCCGGCGAGCACGTGCACGTGGTCGGGCACGATGTGATCGAGGAGGCGCTGGTAGTGCGTGACGAGCACGATCGCGCGATCGTCGCGCTTGAGACTGTTGACGCCGTTGGCGACGACCTTGAGTGCGTCGATGTCGAGGCCGGAGTCGGTCTCATCGAGCACGGCGAGGGTCGGCTCGAGCACGGTCATCTGCAGGATCTCGTTGCGCTTCTTCTCGCCGCCCGAGAAGCCCTCGTTGACGCCGCGCGAGAGGAAGCTGTCGTCCATCTGCATCAGGCGCATCTTGTCGCGGACGAGCGTCAGGAAGTCGAACGCATCGACCTCGGGGAGCCCTGCCTGGCGCCGGCGCGCGTTGAGCGCGGCCTTCAGCAGGTAGACGTTGTTGACGCCGGGAATCTCGACCGGGTACTGAAATCCGAGGAAGAGCCCGCGGCGTGCGCGTTCCTCCGGCGGCAGCGCGAGCAGGTCTTCGCCCAGGTAGCTGACCTGACCGCGAACGACCTCGTAGGAGCTGCGCCCCGCGAGCAGTTGGGCCAGAGTGCTCTTGCCGGCGCCGTTCGGGCCCATGATCGCGTGCACTTCGCCCGCGCGTACCTCGAGGTCGAGGCCATCGAGGATGCGCCGGCCCTGCACGTCCGCCGTGAGGCCCTTGATCTCGAGAATGACGTCGCCGCGCTTGATGCTGTTCATGTCCAACGCTCCATCCGGGGCGGCGCTCAGCCGACCGAGCCTTCGAGGCTGACCGCGAGGAGGTTCTGTGCCTCGACCGCGAATTCCATCGGCAGTTCCTTGAAGACGGTCTTGCAGAAGCCGCTGACGATCATGTTGACCGCATCCTCGGCCGAGAGGCCGCGCTGCAGGCAGTAGAAAAGCTGGTCCTCGCCGATGCGGGACGTCGTCGCTTCGTGTTCGACGGTCGCGGTCGGGTTCTTGACCTCGACGTACGGGAACGTGTGCGCGCCGCAGCGATCGCTCATCAGCAGCGAGTCGCACTGCGTGTAGTTGCGCGCGCCATCGGCGGAGGGGAGGATCTTGACGAGGCCGCGGTAGCTGTTCTGGGCCTGACCTGCCGAGATGCCCTTCGAGACGATGGTGCTGCGGCTGTTGCGGCCGATGTGGATCATCTTGGTGCCCGTGTCGGCCTGCTGGTGGTGGTTCGCGACCGCGACCGAATAGAACTCGCCGACCGAGTTCTCGCCCTTGAGCACGCAGCTCGGGTATTTCCAGGTGATCGCCGAGCCCGTCTCGACCTGCGTCCAGGAGATGCGTGAGTTCGCGCCGCGGCACTCGCCGCGCTTCGTCACGAAGTTGAAGATTCCGCCGACGCCGTTCTCATCGCCCGGGTACCAGTTCTGCACCGTGGAGTACTTGATGTTTGCGTCCGCGAGCGCAACCAGTTCCACGACGGCCGCGTGCAGCTGATTCTCGTCGCGCATGGGTGCGCTGCAGCCTTCCAGATACGAGACGTATGCGCCTTCATCGGCGATCACGAGCGTGCGTTCAAACTGTCCCGTCTTGGCAGCGTTGATGCGGAAATAGGTCGACAGCTCCATCGGGCAGCGCACGCCCTTCGGTATGTAGACGAAGGATCCGTCGGTGAATACCGCAGAGTTGAGCGCGGCGAAGAAGTTGTCGCCGCGCGGCACGACGCTGCCCAGGTACTGCTCGATCAGGTGCGGATGATCGCGGACCGCATCGGAGAACGGACAGAAAATGACGCCGGCCTCCGCGAGGCGTGATTTGAACGTCGTCGCGACCGAGACGCTGTCAAACACCGCATCCACCGCGACGCCCGCGAGCCGTGCGCGCTCGTGCAGCGGCACTCCAAGCTTCTCGTAGGTCGCGAGTAACTTCGGATCGACGTCGGCGAGGCTCTTTGGGCCGTCGGTCTTCGCTTTCGGCGAGGAGTAGTACGAGATGTCCTGGTAGTCGATCGGCGCGTAGCGCACGTGCGCCCAGTGCGGCTCCTTCATCGTCAGCCAGTGCCGGTACGCCTCGAGTCGCCACTGGAGCAGGAACTCAGGTTCGCCCTTCTTCCGCGAGATAAGCCGGATCACGTCCTCGCTGAGTCCGGGTGGCACCGTGTCCGAATCGATGTCCGTGACGAAGCCGTGCCGGTACTGCTGGCCAACGAGCGCATCGAGGTCCTGCGGCTTGCTCGACATGTGCTAGCTCCTGACGCGCACGCCGGGACGCGCGCCGAGCGAGATGCCAAGATCGGGGAGGAGTGCGTGCACGGTCTCGCGACCCGCGAGCTGCAGCAGTGACACACCGCCGAGCGCGTGACGAATCGCCGTGTTGACTCGCTGCCAGCTGTGACCGACGCGGCAACTCGACTCGAGTCCGCACTGGCCGGGGTGCGAGGCGCACTCGGTGATGCCGACCGGCCCCTCGACCGCGTCGATGATGTCCGCTGCGCTGATCGAGGCCGCGTCGCGACCGAGCGCATAGCCGCCGTGCGCACCGCGCGTCGAGGCGACGAGTCCGGCACGGTGAAGATCCTTGAGGACCTTGCTCACGGTCGCGACGCCGACGCGCGAGAGTTCGGCGAGCTCGACCGCGGTTTTCTGCCCCGCGCCCTCGTCGGCGAGGTGGGCGAGAATGACGGTCGCGTAATCGGTCATCTTGCTGATTCGGAGCATGCGGGCCCCTCGTTTCGATACAGGACTATTTTAGTCCTATTAGGGTCCGAGGCCAAGCCCGGCGCAGTTCCGGGCCTTAGGCGGGGGGCCGGATCCGTTATCATGGGAACTTCAACGTTTCGCCGCCGGTCCCCACCGTGGCGGCGCGACCCATCCAGGAGCTCGGCATGAATCGGAATGAACTCGCGCGGATTGCGCACGCCATGGTCGCCAATGGTCGCGGGCTGCTCGCGGCGGACGAGAGCACCGGCACGATCAAGAAGCGCTTCGACAAGATCAAGGTCGAGAACACCGAGGAGAACCGTCGCGCCTACCGCGAGCTCCTGTTCCTGGCCCCGGGCATGGCCGACTACATCTCGGGCGTCATCATGTATGACGAGACGCTGCGCCAGTCCACGAAGAGCGGCGAGCGCTTTGCCGACCTCCTGACCCGCCTCAACGTCGTTCCCGGCATCAAGGTCGATGCGGGCACGAAGCCGATGCCGAACTTCCCGAACGAGGTCATCACCGAGGGCCTCGACGGCCTCGCAGGCCGCCTCGCCGAGTACCACAAGCTGGGTGCCCGCTTCGCCAAGTGGCGCGCGGTCATCGACATCGGCGAGGGCTTCCCGACCCGCACCTGCATCGAGACGAACGCGGAGCTCCTCGCGCGCTACGCGGCGCTCTGCCAGGAAGCGGAGATCGTCCCGATCGTCGAGCCCGAGGTCCTGATGGACGGCAGCCACTCGATCGAGCGCTGCGAGGCCGTGACCGACGAGGTGCTCGCGACCGTGTTCGACCGGCTGCTCGCGCAGCGGGTCTACCTCGAGGGCATCGTGTTGAAGCCCAACATGGTGATCTCCGGCCAGAAGGCCGCGAATCGTGCGAGCGCGACTGACGTGGCGGCGGCGACGCTGCGGTGCTTGAAGCGCCACGTGCCGCCGGCCGTGCCCGGCATCGCGTTCCTGTCCGGGGGCCAGAGCGAGGCGGAGTCGACGCTGCACCTCGACCTCATGAACCGCAGCGGTCCGCTGCCGTGGCTCCTGTCGTTCAGCTACGGCCGGGCGCTCCAGCAGTCGGCGCTCTCGGCGTGGGGTGGTGCGGCCGCCAGCGTCCCGGCCGCCCAGAAGGAGTTCCTGAAGCGCGCGCGCCTCAACTCGCTCGCGGCGAAGGGCAAGTACGAGGCTGCCCTCGAGAAGCAGGCGGCCTGACGCTTGGCTCCGGTCGCCAGCGAATGACATCGACCGCACCCGTGGCCCCCTCGACCGGGGCCAGCGATCCCGTCGTCTCCCTTGAAGGCGTCCGCTACGCGGTCAACGGCCGGGCGATCTTCGACGGCCTCGACATCGGCATCGAGCGCGGCAAGGTCACCGCGATCATGGGACCGTCGGGCACGGGCAAGACGACGCTCCTGCGGCTGATCACGGGCCAGATCCGCGCGAGCGCGGGACGGATCGTCGTCGATGGCGTCGAGGTCGGTCGGCTCGACAACGAGGGGCTCTACAAGCTTCGGCGCGGCATGGGCATGCTGTTCCAGAACGGCGCGCTCCTGACCGACCTCGACGTCTACGAGAACGTTGCCTTTCCGCTTCGCGAGCACACCGACCTCACCGAAGCGCTGATCAGCCGCATCGTGCTGATGAAGCTGCACGCGGTGGGCCTGCGGGGTGCCGTGCGCCTGATGCCCGCCGAGCTCTCGGGTGGCATGGCGCGGCGCGTCGCGCTCGCGCGCTCGATCGTGATGGACCCGAAGCTCCTCATCTATGACGAGCCCTTCGCGGGTCTCGACCCGATCGCGCTCGGCGTGGTGCTCAGGCTCATCCGTGATACGAACGATGCACTCGGTCTCACCAGCATCGTCGTCTCGCACGATGTGCACGAGATCAGCGCGCTTGCCGATCGCGCGTACCTCCA
>CAYNCY010000352.1:0-4675 GCA_964395195.1 uncultured Steroidobacteraceae bacterium | reverse complement strand
CTGCGCGCGCGGTGGTCGCGCCCGTTTCGGAGGCGGTAGCATCCGATTGGCCGGGGTCGACCGGCAGGGAATGCGGCCAAGACCGCTCGGGGTTCGTCGTCCGATTTCGCGATCGACCCAGGATCAGAAGAACGTCCAAAACCCAGGGGGATTTCAACATGACTCCGGTCATCGAATTGTGGCTCCCGATTCTCCTCTCCGCAGTGCTCGTCTTCGCGGTGAGCTCCGTCCTTCACATGTTCACGCCGTGGCACAAATCGGACTACGCCACGGTTCCAAACCAGGATCGCGTCATGGATGCGTTGCGCCCCTTTGCGATTCCGCCGGGCGACTACATGATCCCGCGACCCGAGAGCATGGGCGACATGCGCTCGGCCGCATTCAAGGAAAAGATGAACGCGGGACCGGTGATCATCGCCACCGTCTGTCCCAACGGCGTGATGTCGATCGGCCCGAGCCTCATCCGCTGGTTCATCTACTGCTGCGTCGTCGGCCTCCTGGCGGGCGGTGTCGCGGCGAGCGTGTTCCCTCCCGGCACTTCGTACCACGCGGTATTCCACGTCGTCGCGCTGGTCGCGCTCGGCGGTTATGCGCTCGCGCTCTGGCAGGCATCAATCTGGCTGAGAAAGTCCTGGTTGACGACGATCAAGGCGTCGATCGATGGCCTCGTGTTCGCGCTCCTCACGGGCGGCGTGTTCGGATGGCTGTGGCCCCAGTGACTTGATGGGAGACGACCTGCAGCTGGACGCGACCGCCGCGAGGCGGACCGACGATCTGTCTACGGCGCAATCCGTGTGGCTCGCGAGGCTCGCCATCGCCTACGGCGCGGCGAGCCTCTTCCACCACGTTCACAACGCGGTCTTTCTGAGCGCCTATCCAAACCTCCCGCCGAGCCTGACGCCGGCGCGGGTGATGGCGGCGTGGCTGGCGCAGATGGTGGCTGGACTCGTCGCGTACGTGCTCGTGCGGCGCGGCTGGCTACGTTCCGGACTCGTGCTCCTCGCGATTTTCGGAGCGCTCGGCTACCTCGGCCTCCTGCACTACCACCTGGCAGCGCCCGGCGCACACTCCGGTGGCATGAACGCGAGCATCGGGCTCGAGGTGGCCGCCGGCACTGCGCTGCTCGTGTTCGCGGTTACGGCACTGATTCGCGTCGCCCCCTGCCGACCGATCGCCGGCGCATGAACGCAAGTTAATCCCCGCGCCCTCGCGGCGGTCAGCGGGCGCGCCCCGGCGACGTTCGTACATCCATACCGCACTCATGCGGTAGGAGAAGCCCACATGAAACGCGCCGGAATTGGTTCGCTGCTGCTTTTGGCCCTCTCGCTGGGAGGCTGCGTGGTCGTCCCCTACGGTGCGCCGCGGCGCGCCTACGTGAGGCCCGCCGTCGCCGTCGTCGCGCCGGTGCCGGTCGTGGGCGTGCGCGTCTATCGGTGAGGGACCTGCGGCCGCCGCTCGCGCATCGCGGAGCGGCGGCCGCTCGACAACGGCCGCGCCGCTATCCCGCCACCGAGCGGCGAAACGAGTCCATGTGGAAACGCGCCTGCGATTCGCCGTAGCGGAACTCAGGTCCGACCGGGCACGCGCGGCGAGCAAGACAGCCCAATTCCCTGCAGGCCGCGCCATCGGCACTCTCGACATGACCCCTGCAGGCCGCGAGATCGTAGGTGCCAGAGGCGAAGGCGTCGACCGGGCATGCGGTCAGGCAGGGCTTCGCGGAACACACCGAGCACGGTGATTGCTGGACCTTCGACGGAGGCAGGTCGATCCGTTCCGCGAAGAGCAGCAGGCCGCGGTAGGCGTGCCAGAGACCCCAGGTCGGGTGGATCAGTAACCCAAGCGGGCTCGGTGACACGGGCTCGCAGCGCGCTGCAATCCTCTGGAACGGCAGGCGTGGATGGCCGCTCGGGTAGGCGGTCGTCGCACCGAACCCGTGCGCAATTCCGTCGATCGTCCGCCGGGACCAGCGATCGAGAGGATCGGCCTGTCCGTCCTTCGCCTCGTCGGACGAGGCGAAGGCGCTCCATTGAATGCCGCCGGTGAATCCGAGCAGCACGACGGTCCCGACGGCACGCGCCAGCGGCGCCAGGAGTTCGTCCGCCACATCGGGCTGGTAGCTGCCGCGAACCGCGAGGCTACTTTTCGTCGCTGCGTCGACGACGGCGGCAAAGCCTGGAAACGAGCGAGTCGGGCGTTCGGTCAAGCGCGGGTCTCGTAGCGGCGATTGTGCCGCGGACGGTTCCGTCATCCTAGTCGGCCCGCGCGGAACAATCGACCGCCCGCGATCCCCTAGAACTGCGCGTGGACCCTGAGGGCGAAGACCGACACGGGCCCGCGGTCGTGGTTGTAGGCGGGATTCATGATTCGCTGGTAGTCCAGCGTGAAATGGCTGAAGGACGTTGCGGCGAGGGAATAGTAGAGCTCCGCGATGCGCTCCGACGCCGCGTGGGGGAGGGAACCGTCACCGACGAGTAGGCCGAGGCCGCCGCGGTCGAGGTACTGCTCGCGCTGCGCCGAGATCGCATTCTCGATGGCGACCGCGCCGATCGTGTCTCTCGGACGGCCCCATCGGGATCCTTTGAGCGCCAGGCCCGCGGACGCGCTCCGGTCGACGTCGGTGAACTCGTAGACCTCGACATTGCCGGACGCGCCGCCGATTCGCGCAAAGGCGCCGATGTCGTCCGACCATTCCTGCTCGAACGCGAGGCTGACACCCGTGCGGCTTCGATAACGGCGAACCGTTGCCGCGTCGGGGACGCCGCCCGTGGTGTCGGCGAGCGAGATGGCGTCCTCGAGGAGACCCATTCGCCCGCGGCTCTGGTACGCGGTCACCAGCAACCGGCCCGGTCGGTCGCGCCACGTGAACCGTCGTTCACCCTCGAGCACGGCCTGGAATTCGTGACCGCCCGGTTCGAGCTGCGGGCTGTTCGGTACGTCCGAGAGATCGAACAGACCGGAGCGAAAGGTCCACGGACCCGTGTACCACTCAAGCGCCACCCCGACCGTGTAGCCCCAGGCGTCGGCGGCATAGTCGAAGGTCGCGGCGTCGAGCGCCGCCCAGTTGAGAAAATCCCCGCGCGGATCGTGCGCGTACTGGTTCGTGTCGAAGACGTCGCCAACGCCGAACTTCCCCACAGTCAGGACGACCCGGTCGTGGCTTTGCGTACCGGCCAGCTGGTTCTGCGCGCTCTCGAGCGATTCCTGGCCTCCGCCCACGTTCCAGGTCTGCCGGACGAAGGTCCGAGTGAGGCGCAGGTACGGCTCGGTCTTGCCAACTTTATAGGCCTCGCCACTCGGAAATCCGGCGGCGCCCAGCGTGTCGTCGAGACCGAAGCCCTGGTCTACCTCGAGATTCACCCAGCCCTCGGCTCCCCGCCAAAGCGAACGGCCGACGTACAGCGTCGCATCGACGGTCTGCGCACCTGTTCCGGGCGTTAGGCTGTTGTGGCCGGCGTACGGCGCGCGGAACTCATCCGTCTCCTGCTCGACGTAGGTGAACTGGCCATGGACGCCCCAGGTCTCCGCGGCGGGGGGCCCCGCCGACAGATCGGCGCTTGTCTCTGCGCCGATTGCGAGCACGGGCAGGAGCGCGATGGCGCCAAGCATCGCGGTGCCGGGTCGGGGGGTCGCCGCGATTTTTTTCACGATCGACTTCATCATTCCTTCCCGTCCGAGGGGACGGCCGATCACGACGCTGTGCCGTCGCGGCGGCCGGCGGTGCCGCGCCCGTCGATACTCCTTCGCATTCGCGGGCGGCACGATATACTATACCCCCCTATAGTATCAACCCGGAACACTCGAATGGTCCGTCACGTGGCGAACGAGAAGGCGAAGCTCCTCAATCGGCTGCGACGACTGCGCGGCCAGATTGCGGCGATCGAACGAGCCGTCGAGACCGACGAGGAATGCGCCGGCGTCCTCCAGCAGGCGACCGCGTGCCGCGGAGCGCTCGATGGCTTCATCGCCGAGGTCATCGAGGACCACATTCGCGAACACATGCTCGATGGTCGACCCGCTGGCGATCCGAAGGGCGCTGCGGCCGAGGAATTGATCGACATCGTCCACCAGTACCTGAAACGGTAGCCCGTCCCGGTGACGGCACGGTGACGTAAAGCGCGCATCGGGCCGTCCGCGCCAGTCCAGTTTGACGTTGGCTTGCGCCCTGCGGAGTTAAGATGGCGTCTCAGCAGGCACGAACGGCGCCCTCCCGATGAATCAACCGACCGCCGCGACCGGAACCATGCACGTCAGCGTCGTTCGCGCGGGCGTCGACAAGCGGTTTGCCAAGGAAGACAGCGTCGCCGTGGAGGCTCCGCTCGAATTCCTGCTCCATCACGCGGCGCTCGGCCTCGAGTCGGTGTCGTTCGGAACGACGATGCGGACCCCCGGTGACGACGAGAACCTCGCTGCGGGGCTTCTCTACGGCGAGGGGCTGGTAAACGACCGGACCGACATCGAGGCGATCGAATCGAGCACGCGGCGCCCGAACGTTGTCAACGTCAGGCTGCGACCGCACGTCGCGCTCGAGGTACAGACGCCGGCCAGGCGCTTTTCCGCCGGTTCCAGTTGCGGGGTCTGCGGCACCACGGGACTCGATGGCGCAATCGCGCGCGCCGCCGCGACGCGGATCAAGGGCGCTGGCACCGTCAGCCAGGAGGTGCTCTTCAGCCTTCCG
>CAYNCY010000351.1:0-4679 GCA_964395195.1 uncultured Steroidobacteraceae bacterium | reverse complement strand
GACATCGCTCGCGGTTCCGTCGGGAGCCAAGGTCATCGACCTGGGCGACGCGACGCTCCTGCCGGGATTCATCGACCTGCACACGCACCTGACCGGTCGCAGCGACGTTCACTGGGAAGATGCACTCCTCAAGACAACGCCGGCCGAGGACGCCCTGTGGGGCGCGCACTGGGCGCAGGTCACGCTGCTCGCAGGCTTTACGACGGTTCGCGACATGGGCCCCGACTGGCCGTACACCGATGTCGCCCTGCGCAACGCAATCGACGCCGGTGCCGTACCGGGTCCGCGGATGCGCGTCGCCGGCGCCTACGTATCCTCGACCGGGGGCGCTGGGGATGCGCACCAGTATTCGCCCTATGTCGAAGTACCGCTCGTGCGAAATCTCGCGGATGGTCCAGAGGAAGTGACGAAGGCGGTGCGGACGAATTTCAAGCAGGGAGCGGATTTCATCAAGATTCTCGCGACGGGCGCCGTCCTGTCGAAGGGCATTCCGCCAGGGGCGCAGCAGTACTCCGATGAGGAGATTCGCGCAGCAGTGGTCGAGGCGCGTCGCTGGGGTCGCGATGTGGCGGCGCACGCCCACGGCACGGAGGGCATCAAGGCGGCGATCCGCGCCGGTGTGCATACGGTCGATCACGGGTCCGGACTCGACGACGAGGCGGTCGCGATGCTGAAGGCGCAGCCGGACACTTACTACGTGCCAACGCTGGCCCTGATGGAGGCAAATCTGGACCTCAAGGAAGCGAACGTGATCCCTGCGCCGGAGATGGAACGCATGCGCCAGATCCGCACGATGGCGGAAGGCGCCTTCCGGCGCGCGCTTGCTGCCGGGCTACCGATCGGCTTTGGGACGGACGCGCCGGTCATTGCTCACGGGACCAACGCGCGCGAGTTCCGCACCCGCGTACGGCTGGGCGAGTCGCCGATGGCGTCGCTCGTATCGGCAACTCGCATCAACTCGGTGATCCTGCGCATGCAGGACCGCATCGGCACGGTCGAAGTCGGCAAACTCGCGGATCTGGTTGCCGTTCCCGGTAATCCGTTGACCGATATCTCCGTTACGGAGCACGTCGGGTTTGTGATGAAGGGCGGGGCCGTCTACCGCGACGAACTCGCCCGGCACAGGTAGCGGTCCGGGTCACGCGAGCGTTCCCACGGGAACGCTCGCGTGATGCATCGGCGGGCGCTGGGCGATCGAGCCCGCCCTGCGCATCATTTTGCCGATATCCGCCAGATGCTCCTCTTCCGCGGCGATCTGCGCGCGCGCGACGGCCGCAGGGCGTGACGCCTCAGAGCGTCGGCGAGTCGTCACCGAGCAGCGCGCGCCTGACGATGCGAATCGGCGGGAAGCCCTGCTGCATGAAGCGGTCGTGGAAGCTCTTGAGCGTGAAGTCCTTACCCTCGCGCGCCTGCAGGTCGGCTCGCAGCTTCAGGATCTGCAGCTTGCCAAGCGTGTAATAGAGGTAGGTCGGGTCCGCGGTGCCGCGCTTGGTCTCGGTCTCGCCAACTTCACGCGACTGATAGCCCTCCTTCACGAAGAAGTCGGCGCCCTGCTCGAGAGTCAGCCCCTGCGTATGCAGGCGGATCCCGACCAGATAACGTGCATCGCGCAGCAGCGCATCCTCCAGTTGTCCGAGCTTCAGCAGCAACGCGCCGCGCGCGTCCTTCGAGCCGACGCCCGGCTGGCCGAAGCCCTGCTCCAGCATCATCTGCTCGCAATAGTGCGCCCAACCTTCCGCGTTCGATGAAGCGCCGAAAAGCTTGCGGACGCGATCGTCGACCTGATGCATCCATAGAAACTGGACGTAGTGACCAGGGTACGCCTCGTGAACGGCGACGTTGCTGACGAGCGGGTAATTGAACTGCGCCATGAACCCGTTGATACGCTTCGCATCCCAGGCCGGGTCGGGGAGGGTCACGTTGAAATACGCCTCGCTGGCCACGGTCTCGTAGGGTCCGGGCGTATCCATGGACGCAAACGTGGTCGCACGCATGAACGGCGGCGTCTCCCGGACGAGCGGCCGAACCTCGGACGGAATCGTAACGATCTGCTTCGCCTTGATGAAGTTGGCGAGACCGTCAAGCGTGCCGCGAACGCTGTCGAGCAGCGCCGCCGGTGTCGGGTGATCCGCGTCCAGCATGGCAAGCACTTCCTGCGGCGTCTTGCCCGGTTCCAGTTCGTGCGCGACGCGTGCAAACTCCGCCTGATTGCGCCGCAGGTCCGCGAGCCCAATTCGCTCGAGTTCATCGAGGGGCGTATCGACCATTTCGTCGGCCGACAACTTGGCGCGGAACGTGGCCGCGCCGAGGGCGAAGCTGCCGGTCGAACGCGGCAGAAGATCCTTGCGCAGCCATTCCTCATAGCTCTTGAGGGCCGAGATTACGCGCGCGTTAGCAAGCTTGAACTCGCGCTTCGCAACCGGATCGTCCGCGCTCACGAATGCCAGCGGCAGGTCGTTCTCGAAGAAACTGATCGTTCCCGGCAGCTGCTCGATCGCGATCTGCGTGTAGATCTTCGGCGGGTTGACTAGATTTAAGCGCGCCGCCGAAAGAACAGCCGGCATCGCCTTCTCGCGAGCCGTGATAAGGCGCAGGCGCTCGTTGGCCGGTGCAAACGCGCGCTCCATGATCACAAAAGCAGAGTTGGCAATGCCCGATGAGTAGACATCCGGGTTCTTGTCCTGCGGGCGAATCGTTTCGATCGTCAGGAGGTTGCTGCGAATGCTGGACAGCAGCAGCTCACGGTCTCCGCGCGCGCGGACCGACAGGCCGGCGGGATCGATGGCTTCGAAACGCGTGGCGTAGGCGTGGAGAGTGCGGCGGCTGCGCTCGGTGGCCGCCTTCGAGTAGTCCTCGAGCCGGTCGTCGTACTTGTGTATGCCGTCCGCCGTGGCCGTCGTCGGATTCTCGGGGAAATAAAAATTGTCGAGATAGTCGTTCGCCAGTGTCGTGAAGGCGGCGTCGCCTGCGGCGTCGGCCGACCGAGCCGGCGCGGCGCTGAAGGCAATCACGAGCGCACAGGCGCACAAGCCAGCGGTCGAGAGGCGGGTATTCATGGAATCAGCCGTGGTCGAAACGTGGGGCGCTAACGATACTCGAAATTCACTGCGCCCACGGATGCGCATGGACAATGCGCACGTCGATGCTGAATGCCCGCACGACTGCGCGATGCGCTACGGATCGATCACCATGCCCAGCTCATCGACGTAGCACCAGCTCCAGTCCTCGCCGGGCTCAAGCGACGTCATGATTGGATGTTGCGTCGCACGAAAATGCTTGGTGGCGTGCCGATTCTTGGAGTCGTCGCAACACCCGACGTGCCCGCATTCCCTGCAGAGGCGCAGGTGCACCCACGTGTCGCCGGTCTTCAGGCACTCTTCGCACCCGTTCGTCCGAGGCTGATCCGTGCGGACGGACCCCAAGTGCCGGCATTGCACTGCCATGAGCGCCACCATCGAGCTGATAGAGCGGCGCAGTCTATCGCAGCCTCGGGCTCAAGGGCGTTTCCCGCGCGAGCGACCCCGGGGAGGTCAAGAAGGCTCAGCGAGTGCGAAGGGCGCGGCGCACGCCGGTCGAGGCGGTGTCGTAGCTCTCGCCCGCAATCCGCACGAGATCGCGGCCGCCACTCTTCGCCTCGTACAAGGCAACGTCGGCCCGCGCGATGATGTCATCGAGGGAGGTCACGCCCGGATCACGCGTTGCGAGTCCGGCGCTCAGGCTGACTCGATAGTCAAGCGCGGTCGAGGGTAGCTTGATCGTGAGCGCGGATTCTCGCAGTGCCTCGACGCGCTGCAAAGCGATGTCGAGCGGTGTATCCGCCATGACGAGCAGGAATTCTTCGCCGCCCCAGCGGCCGAGCGTGTCGGTCGGCAGCAGCAGTTCGCGGCCGAGGCGCGCGAACTCGCGCAGGACCTGATCGCCCGTCGCGTGGCCGCAGCGGTCGTTGATCCGCTTGAAGTGATCGAGGTCAATCAGGGCGACGGTGAGCGGAGCGAAGGTCGCCGCGGCGTGCGCGAGCGCCTCGACGGCGACTTCCGCCGTGCGCCGCCGGTTCGGTAGTCCCGTCAGACCGTCGCGAGTGGCGAGCTCCTGCAACGTGCGCCGATGACGCGCATTGGTCATCAGTACGTGGGTCAGCAGCGCGATGATCAAGAGCGCGGCCACCGCGGCGGTTGCCGCCCAGCGCAGGTTGATGCGCTGACGATCCGCTCCTTCGCGCTCGAGCGCGAGTTCGCTGCGCAGCGCGGCGTTGTGCTGCGCCTCGCGATCCGCGCCAAACCTGGCGCGCAGCGTTGCGGCGTTCCGCGCCCGGTCCGCCTCGTTCGCCTCGGTGTAGCGCTTCAGGTACATCGAGAGGTCGTTGTAGGCGTCGTGGTAGTTGTCGAGCGCGGCATTGGCCTGCGCCCGCAGCTTGTACACGGCGGTCAGGCGTGACTGCGACAGATCCGCACCGCCATGGTCCAGCACGCCGTTCAACGCCGTCAGCGCGCGCCAGGTCCGCCCCTCGGCGAGATCGATCCGCGCGAGGAACGACCTGGCTTCCTTGGCCATGTCGACGGTGTGCGTTTCCGTGAATACCTGCACGGCGCTGTCGCATCGGCCGCGAGCCTTCGGGTAGTCGGCGAGTTCGATGTAAACCTCGCAGGCGCGCATGTCCGAGAATCCGATGCCCTGCTGGT
>CAYNCY010000350.1:0-4700 GCA_964395195.1 uncultured Steroidobacteraceae bacterium | reverse complement strand
AGCGAGCACGCTGCTGTCGGCGAAGTACCGCGCTCCGATCTCGGCGCACGTCACGACGCCCTCGCCGCTGAGGGCGGCGGTCAGCACCTCCAGGAAGGCGGCGGTCGGCTGCGGCATGCGGGTGGGAGCTCGGTCGGGTGGGAAGGCCCGTCGCGGGGCGTATGGTTCCACCTCGCGACGGCTGTTTCAACAAGACTATAGTGGCGCGCCCCGCCCGCGATCGGGCGCCCCTTTCGGAGCCAGCATCATGTCGAAGCCCGGTTCGTTCGCTCTTGGCCTCCTGGTCGCCTTCCCGCTCGCCGCCATCGCGGCACCGACACCGGGCGCCGCTCCCGAGCCCGTCCGGCAGGACGCCCGGGCCATCTTCGCGAAGCTCGTCAGCATCGAGACCTCGATCGGCAAGGGCCAGGTTCCGAAGGCAGCGGCGTATCTCGCGGAGCGCTTCCGCGCCGGCGGCTTCCCCGCCGCGGACGTGCAGGTGTTGCCGCTCGGTGACAGTGCGTCGCTCGTCGTCCGCTACCGCGGCACGGGCAAGGGCGGCAAACCCGTCGCGTTCATGGCCCACATGGACGTCGTCACGGCCAAGCGCGAGGAGTGGAAGCGCGATCCGTTCACGCTGACCGAGGAAGGCGGCTACTTCTTCGGGCGCGGCGCGTCCGACATCAAGAGCGAGGTAGCGGCGCTGACCGAGACCTTCCTGCGCCTGAAGGCAGAGAAGTTCGTGCCGTCGCGCGACCTGATCATCGTCTTCAGCGGCGACGAGGAGACGGAGCAGTACACCGCGATCGACGTCGTGGAAAAGCATCGCAGCCTTGTGGATGCCGAGTTCGCGCTCAACGGCGACGGTGGCGGCGGCACGCTCGCGGAGGCAGACGGCAAGCCGATTTCGTACGTCGTGCAGGGCGCTGAAAAGAGCTCCGTGACCTACCTCCTGACCGTGCACAACCCCGGCGGCCACAGCTCGCGTCCCCGCAAGGACAATGCGATCTACGAGCTCGCCGATGCGCTCGAGGCCATTCGCGCGTACCAGTTCCCGGTGATGTGGAACGACTGGACGCTGCAGGACTTCAAGGCCGCCGGGAGCGTCCGGAGCGGCGCGCTCGGCGAAGCGCTCAAGCGGTTCGCGGCCAGTCCGGGCGATCCGGCGGCCGCCGCGGTGATCTCGACGGATCCGGAGTTCGTTGGTCTCGTGCGCACGACCTGCATCGCGACGATGTTGCAGGGCGGCCACGCGGAGAATGCGCTGCCGCAGACGGCAACCGCGACCGTCAATTGCCGCATCTATCCCGGCACGACGGCCGCGCAGGTGAAGGACACGCTGCAGAGACTCGCCGGCGCACACGTCGAGATCGTGCTCGCGCACGAGCCGCTCGTGTCCGATGCATCGCCCATGCGCGCGGACGTGATGAAGGCGGTCACGCACGCGGTCAACGCGGTGTTCCCCGGCGCCACGGTGTCGGGAACGATGGCCGCCTATGCGACCGACGGTTCGGTGTTCCGCCGCGCCGGCATTCCCACCTACGGCGCATCCGGCATCTTCATGAAGGGGTCAGACGACTTCGCGCACGGCCTGAACGAACGCATCTCGGTCGATGCGTTCTACAACTCGCTCGCGTACTGGTACGTGCTGATGCACGACCTGGCGGGCGCGCACTGAGGCGCGCCCGTCGATCAGCGCGCGGTCCCCGCCTTCACCCTGGCGAGGTAGCGATCGCGCAGTTCCGTCTGGCGTGAGCGCATCGTCTGGCGCTCGCCATCGAGCCACGCGGCGTCCGCGAGGCTCGTGACCTCGAGCGGGTCGCCGCTCCAGATCACGAGGTTGGCGGGCTTGCCGACCTCGATGCTCCCGAACTCGCTGGTGGCGCGGAAGATCCGCGCCGGCGTGCTCGTGATCGCGCTCAGCGCCGCGTCCCACGGCAGGCCGTGCGCGACCGCGATGCCGGCGACGTTGCGGAGCTTCCTGATGTTGTGCGGATCGGGATCGCGCAGGCTGAACGCAATCGTCACCCCGGCCGCGTTCAGCCGCGCGGCGTTCTCGAGCGTCGCGCCGATGCTGTCGAAAGTCGCCGGCAGGTCATCGAGCGGATCAAGCACGACCGGCACGTCGGCTTTCTTGAGGAGCGCCGCCACGCGCCACGCCTCGGCGCCACCCTGGACGATGATCTTGAGCTTCTCGCGCTGCGCAAACTCGACCGCCGTGCGGATGTCCGCGGCGCGGTCTGCGACAACGAGGATGGGCTTCTGCTCGACCACGAAGCTCTTGAGAACGCGCCGGCCGGCCGGCGTCAGCAGGCGCGCGTCGTTGGACGCCGCGGCGGATGGGTTGCGCGCCTCCTCGAGCGCCTGCGACAGCAGCATGTAGGCCGCCGCCCGGCTCTGCCCCGCGAGCGCGCCGCCGTCGGAGCCGAGCACGAAGCTGAGTGCGACGGGCCCCTTGGGTCCGCGTCCGTCGAGCCTGACGATGCTCGCAAGACCCGGCACCACGGAGCTACCCGGAGCACCGCGGCGGCCGGCCTCGGCGGCGGGCGCCACGACCGCGAAGCCGATGCCCTCGGCACGGCTCACCGCGACCGGGACCGAGTCCGGGTTGAAGGCGAGCGCCGCCTCGAACTCCGGGCGCATCTGCCCGAGCTTCAGGACCGAGTCGATCGTCGTGGATTCCTCGGTGACCTCGAGGACGCCGAGGGAACCGATTCCGCCGAAGAGCGCCGGCGTCACCGGGCGACCGTGCAGGTCGATCACGGTTGCGCCCGCGGGCGCCGCGATGGCGGGACCGATGGCCGTGACACGGCCGCCCACGATCAGGACGCTCGCGTCGGTCAGCGTGCCGCGGGCACTCTCGGTGTGGATGACGCCGTTTCTGAGCAGCACCGCGGGTCCCGCGGCCGACGCCGGGGTCACGGCGGTGAATGCGCCCGCGGCGAGCAGGATCGCGAGCGCGCGCGCGGCGCGGTCATTCACGCGGTTCATGGGGCACCTGCCGTGGCCGGCTGGCCCAGCATGAAGTCGGAGCGCGGTTGCGCGGGCGGGTGGGCGCGATCGAACTGCAACACGCCGTCGATGTAGACCTCGTCCGCGAGCGCATACACGCTGAACGGGTCGTGGTTCCAGAGCACGACGTCGGCCATCTTGCCGTTCTCGATCGTGCCGGTCTTGTCCAGGATCCCGAGCGCGCGGGCCGGATTCGAGGTCAGCCAGCGAATCGCGCGCTCGGGCGCGATGTCGAGCCCCGCCGCCCGGCCCTTGGCGATGGCCTTGCCGGCTTCCTGGTTGAGCCGCTGGATGCCCTCCTCGGAGTCGGAGTGCACGATCGCGCAGCCGTTCGGCGCCGCATCGACGAGCGCGAGGTTTTCCTCGATGCCATCGTTGCTTTCCATCTTGAAGCCCCACCAGTCCGCCCACATCGCCGCGCACACGCCCTTCTCGGCCAGCAGGTTCGCGATCTTGTAGGCCTCGGTCGCGTGGTGGAACGCGGCGATGTGAAAGCCGAACTCGCGCGACATGTCGAGCATGATCGCCATCTCGTCGGCGCGGTAGCAGTGCATCTGGATCGGGATCTCGCCCTTGAGTGCGCGCGCCAGCGTATCGAGCTTGAGGTCACGCTTCGGCGGCTTCGCCTCATCCGCCGCCTTGCCGCCCGTCTTGATCTTGGCGTCGTAGTCCTTCCAGTCGCGTAGGTATTCCTCGGCCTCGATCCACGCGGCGCGATCGCCCGCGACGTTCCCCATCCGCGTCGAGGGCGCCTGGTTGCGCTCGCCATAAACACGCTTCGGGTTCTCGCCGCACGCCATCTTGAGATGCTGCGGCGCGCCGGGGAACTTCATGCCCTGATAGGTCACCGACTGCACGTTCTTCAGGATCACCGAACGTCCGCCGATCAGGTTGGCGGAGCCGGGCAGGATCTCGAGCGTCGTGATGCCACCGGCGAGCGCCGCGTAGAAGCCCGGGTCCACCGGCCACACCGAGTGCTCGGCCCAGACGTTCGCGGTGACGGGTGCGGTTGCCTCGTTGCCGTCGCTGTTGCCGGAGATGCCGGGGCTCGGGTAGACGCCAAGGTGCGAGTGCACGTCGATGAGGCCGGGCGTGACCCAGCGTCCGTGCCCGTCGACGATGCGCGCACCGGCCGGTGCCTCGAGCCCCGAGCCGATCGCCGCAATGCGGCCATCGACGATGAGCACGTCGGACGAGTCGAGTCGCGTGCCGGTGCCGGTCAGTACGGTTGCGCCCCGGATCAGAACGGGCGCGGACGTCGCCGCGTGGTAGGTCGAGGGGTATGGATCGTCCCAGGGCGAGGAGGCCTCGGCCGCCGTGAAGGCTCCGAGGAGTGCACCGAGCGCAATGACCGACCCGCGCCGTGCGAGGCGTTGCAGAGAGCGAGCCATCGTTGATCCCCTTCGCGGCCGCGCGGCGGCCGAATGACGCCGGATTCTAGCGCAAGGAAATGTCGGTTAGCGGCGCGCCGCCCAGGAGTCGTCGCAGCAGCGCGGCGGCTCGCCGCACCGCGTCAACGTTTGCCCATGCCGTCGTAACGCTCGCCCGCCTCGACCCGAAGGTCGATGCGATTCTGCGCGGGTGGCAACGGGCACGTCGCGAAGGCGGTGAACGCGCACGGCGGGCTGTGGGCGCGGTTAAAGTCGACGATGATCCGACCGGCCACCGGCAGCGGTACGTACATGAAGCGCCCGGCGCCGTAGGTCTCG
>CAYNCY010000349.1:0-4710 GCA_964395195.1 uncultured Steroidobacteraceae bacterium | reverse complement strand
TCCTGGCCGGCCGCTCGCGCCTTACGCACACGCTCGCCTGCGACGGGCGGCTGCGCCTCAACCGCCGGCGCGTGCTCGAGGTCAGGCAAAGCGGCATCAAGGCGGTGTTCCGGCTCACGACCCGCAGCGGCCGATCGGTCGTCGCGAGCGCCGAGCATCCCGTCCTCACGCTGGGCGGCTGGAAGGCGCTCGGCGAGCTCAAAGCCTCCGACTCGGTCGCCGCGGCGCGCGCGGTCAGCGAGGTGATCGCGCGGCTCGCGCAGGGCGCGCGTCCGGGCGATCCCAGGCGCGCCTCCGGCATCGACGTCGACTGGGATCCGGTGGTCGCGGTCGAGGCGGCGGGACGGGAGATGACCTACGACCTCGCGATCGAGGACGACCACAACTTCCTCGCCGACGGCCTCGTCGTGCACAACTCGCACGCGGCGAGCTTTGCGCTCCTCGTGTACGTCTCGGCCTGGCTCAAGCGGCACGAGCCCGCCGCGTTCACCGCGGCGCTCCTCAACAGCCAGCCGATGGGCTTCTACGCCCCCGCGCAGCTCGTGCGCGATGCGCAGGAGCACGGCGTCGAGGTGCGCGGGGTCGACGTCGGACGCAGCGACTGGGACTCGACGCTCGAGGACGAGGGGGCGGACGGCGCACGCCTCGCGGCGCCGGCACTCAGGCTTGGGCTTCGCCAGGCGCGCGGGCTCTCGGCGGCCGGTGCCGAGAAGCTCCTCGCGGCGCGCCGGCAGGCACCCTTCCAATCGGTGCAGGACCTCGCCGAGCGCACCCGGCTCGACCGGCGCGATCTTGGCATCCTCGCCGCGAGCCGCGCGCTCGGCGCCTTCGCGACGCACCGCCACCGCGCGGCGTGGGAGGTCACGGGCGTCCTCGCGCCGACGCCACTCTTTCCGGTCACGCGGATCGCCGAGGCGACGCCGCTCCTCGCGGCGCCGACCGAGGGCAAGGACATCGTCGCCGACTACCGCTCGCTCGGGCTCACGCTCGGCCGCCACCCGCTTGCGCTGCTGCGACCCAAGCTCGCCGCCCACGGGCTCCTGACGGCGGCGCAGCTACGCACGCTCCCGGCCGGGAGTCGCGTCGCGAGCGCCGGCCTCGTGCTCGTGCGCCAGCGGCCGGGCTCGGCGTCCGGCGTCACCTTCGTCACGCTCGAGGACGAGACCGGCGTCGTCAACCTCGTCGTCTGGCGCGACGTCGGCGAGCGCTGGCGCAAAGCGCTCCTGCGGTCACAGCTGATGGAGGCGCAGGGCGAGGTGCAGCGCGAGGGCGAGGTGCTGCACCTCGTGGTCAGGAAGCTCATCGACCGCTCGACGCTCCTCGGCGCGCTCCTCGCGCCGTCGCGGGACTTCCACTAGAAACGCGAACTGGCGCGAGGCTCGGCGCGACGTCCCTCGCCACGGTCGACGTCCCCGCCACTCAATCCGCTACGGTGAACAGAAGGTAGCGCCGAGCGCGAGCCCCCCGGATAATTCTGGACCATCGATCCCGGGAGGGCTCCTCGATGGATGCCATTGTGAAGGCCCTCGCGCAGAGCTCGCCCGGCATTCTCGCCGGGGTCGCCGTCCTCGCCGTCCTCGCCGTTCTCGCCCGTGCGCTCAGAAATCCCACGCGCACGGGCGGAGCTCGCGAGTGGCCGGTGACAGCGAGCGCGCCGCTCTCGGAGATCGAGCAGGTGCTGTACTGGCGCCTCTGCGAGGCGTTTCCCGGTCACGTGATACTCGCCCAGGTCGCGCTGTCGCAAATCATCAGGGTCGAGCGACCCCCGAACCTCGCCGTATTCAATCGCTTCAGTCAGCTGGTCGCCGATTTTGTGATCTGCACGAAGGCGTTCGGCGTGACCGCGGTGGTCGAACTCGACGACAAATCCCACGGCCGGGCCGACCGTGCCGACGCCGACGCCCGCAAGGCCGCGGTGTTGGGCGCCGCCGGCCATCCGCTCGTGCGCGTGCCCGTCTCAAGGATGCCGACCGTCACGGAGCTTCGCACGCTGGTCGGCGCGGCCGGGGTCAGGGCGGAGCCGACCATTTCCTTTTAGCCGGCGCCTCCGGGCGAGGTGCCGGGGCTTCGCTCCTCGCACCGTCGCGGGACGCTCACCGACGCGCGCATTGACGGGATGAAGGCCGTGCGCGACGCTCTGCGCCTGCCATCGCCAGCCAAGGCCCCCATGAAACTGATTCCCGCGATCTCAGCCGGCCTCGCCGCGACGCTCGTGCTCGCCGGCGCCTCCGCCGCCACACCCTCGACCGAGGACATCATCGCCCACCACGTCGCCGCCCGCGGCGGCGCCCAGCGCCTCGCCGCGCTCAGCGTCCTCGATCGCAGCGGCAAGCTGATCGTGCCGGGCTTCAACCTCCTGCTCACCGTCCGCGACATCAAGACGCGCGCCGGCCAGTACCGCCAGGAAGTCACGCTGCAGGGCCTCACCCAGGTGCAGGCCTTCGACGGTACGGCGGCCTGGCAGGTACAGCCGTTCCAGGGGCGCAAGGACCCCTCGCTCATGTCGGCGGACGAGGCCAAGGGCCTCGCCCAGAGCGCCGACATCGACTGGCCCTTCGTCGATGCGAAGCGCAAGGGCCACACCGTCGAGAACCTCGGTGTCGAGGACATCGACGGCACGGCGGCCTACAAGCTCCGGGTCAAGCTCAAGTCCGGCAACGAGTCGACCTTCTGGATCGACCCCGACAGCTGGATGGTGATCCGCGAGCTCGACCGCCAGACCGTGCGCGGCGCCGAGCAGGTGACCGAGACCGACTTCGGCGAGTACGAGCAGGTCGAGGGCGTCTACGTGCCGATGAGCGAGCAGCAGGGTCCGAAGGACTCCGACGCCTCGCAGAAGCAGAAGATCGTCTACGACCGGGCGACCGGGAACGGCACGCTGCCACCGACCGAGTTCAGCTTCCCGGCGACTCCCGCCACACCCGCCGCCGGCGCGAAGGGGCAGCCATGAACCGCTCCACCCGTCTTGGCGCGATCGCGATCGCCAGTCTCCTCGGCGCCGCCGCGACCGCCGCGGCACCGCCCGCGACGCCCACGGTCGACGCCGCGATCTTCTCCGGGCTCGGCGCACGGAACATCGGCTCCGCCGCCATGAGCGGCCGGATCGCCGCGCTCGCGGGGCGCGTCGAGGACGACGGCAAGGTCACGCTGTTCGTCGGCAGCGCGTCCGGGGGCGTGTGGCGCTCCGAGGACGGCGGCACGACCTTCAAGCCCGTCTTCGACAAGGCACCGGTGCTCACCATCGGCGCGATCGCGCTCGATCCCACCGACAAGAAGGTCGTCTGGGTCGGCACGGGCGAGAGCTGGACCCGCAACTCCGTCTCGGTCGGCAACGGCATCTACCGCTCGGCCGACGGCGGCGACACGTGGCAGTACAAGGGACTGCCCGAGTCCGAGCGCATCAACCGCATCGTCGTCGATCCCACGCACGCCGACACCGTCTATGCCTGCGTGCCGGGCAAGCTGTGGTCCGACTCCGCCGAGCGCGGTCTCTACAAGACGACCGACGGCGGCGCGACCTGGGCGCTCGTGCTCAAGGGCCCGAACCTGTCGACGGGGTGCTCGGGACTCGCGATGGATCCGAGGAACCCCAAGCGTCTCTTCGCCGGGCTCTGGGACTTCCGGCGCAAGGGCTGGACCTTCCGCTCGGGCGGCAACGGACCGGCGGCGCCCTCGGGCTCCGGGCTCTTCCTCACCGAGGATGGCGGCAAGACCTGGGCGACGCTCGATGCGAAGACCGCGAAGGGCCTGCCGCCCGGACCCTGGGGCCGGCTCGACGTCGAGATCGCCCCGTCCAAGCCCGATGTCGTCTACGCCGTGATCGAGGGCGTGCGCTCGGCGCTCTTTCGCTCGGACGACGGCGGCAAGACGTGGGAGGAGCGCGACCGCAGCACCGCGATGGTGTGGCGACCGTTCTATTTCTCGCGCCTCGTGGTCGATCCCTCCAATGCCGATCGCATCTACAAGCCGGACGGGCGGCTGATCGCCTCGGAGGACGGCGGCAAGAGCTTTGCGGACGTCTCCGGCGGCACGCACGGCGATCACCACGACGTCTGGATCAACCCGAAGAACTCATCGGAGGTGATCACCGGGGACGACGGCGGGCTCTGGTTCAGCCACGACGGCGGCAACAAGTGGTGGAAGGCCGACAACCTGCCGGTGTCGCAGTTCTATCACGTGTCGGTCGACGACAAGGATCCGTACCAGGTGTACGGGGGGCTGCAGGACAACTCGAGCTGGGTCGCGGACTCCGCCTACCCGAACGGCATCACCAACGGTCGCTGGGAGAACCTCTTCGGCGGCGATGGCATGTGGACCTTCGCCGATCCCACCGCGATGACGTCGTCGGTCACGGCGTAGAACTCGATCTTGCCCTGGAGCTCTTTGACCTGGACCGGGAAGAAGGGGGGCTTGACCACCCTGTCGATGATGTCGTGGAGCGAACCACCGTCTTGGGGCGGGCCGTAGACGTCCATCTTGCCGCCTTCTCGCAGCATGGGCGTGCAGAAGGGCAGGCCGATGATGTGATCCCAGTGGAGGTGGGTCAAAAAGGCCGTCACCTCGACCGGATTGCCGAGGCCGTAGCGGTCCTCGAGGGCGTGGCCGAATGGTCGTAGTCCCGTGCCGAGGTCGAGGACGATGGGTGGCTCGTCCCCGATCTCGACGGCCACACACGCGATCGGCAGGCTTGCGTCGAGCGCTTCCAGAACG
>CAYNCY010000348.1:0-4719 GCA_964395195.1 uncultured Steroidobacteraceae bacterium | reverse complement strand
AACGCGTAGTCGGTGAAGACATCGCCGTTCACCACCGCGAAGGGCTCATCGCCGAAGAATGAGAGCGCGTTGACGATGCCGCCCGCCGCCTCGAGCGGCACGGGTCCTTCGTCGAACCAGGTGATCGCGAGGCCGAGTCGCGCACCGTCGCCGAGCGCGGCACGCAGCGCCGCGCCGAGCCACGAGGTGTTGACCGCGACCTCGCGGATGCCCGCCCGCTGGAGGCGCTCGAGGTGCCATTCGATGAGCGGGCGTCCCTGCACGGCGATCAGCGGCTTCGGCAGCGTGTCGGTGAGCGGGCGCAGCCGCGTGCCGCGGCCGGCCGCGAGCACCATCGCGCGGCGGATCTCGCTCACCCGAGCACCCGCGCCTGCGCGGGCGCGAAGCGCGGGATCACCGTGCTCGTGAGAAAACGCTCGAGCGCCGCGAGCTCGGGGTACTCGGCAACCGTCGCAAGCACGTAGTCGAGGACGGTCGGCAGGTCGCGCAGGTATCCGTCCTTGCCATCGCGGTGCCAGAGGCGCGCGAAGACGCCGAGCACCTTCAAGTGGCGCTGCACTCCCATCAGGTCGAACCAGCGAATGAACTCCGCCTCGTCCGCGCCGACGCGAAGGCCGGCCGCGAGCGCACGCCGCCGGTAGCGCCCGAGCCACCCGAGCACGCGCGCACGCGGCCAGACGACGTAGCAGTCCTTGAAGACCGAGACGAGGTCGTAGGTGATCGCCCCGCGCATCGCGTCCTGGAAGTCGAGGACGCCCGGATTGCGCTCGGGGGTCACCATCAGGTTCCGCGAGTGATAGTCCCGGTGCACGAACACCTGCGGCTGGCCGAGCGCCGAGTCGCAGAGGAGCGTGGAGACCGAATCGATCAGCGCCGTCGTTGCGGCGTCGGGCGCAAGTCCGAGGTGACGCTCGAGGAACCACTCGGGGAACACGCGCACCTCGCGGTCGAGGAACGCGCGATCGTATTCGGGCAACGTCCGGGCGGCCTCGTCGCCTCGTGTCTGGATCGTGAGCAGCGTCTCGGCGGCGTCGGCGTACAGCCGCTCGCTGTCGGCGCCGGCCGCGAACGCAGCGAGGTAGTGCGTTGACCCCAGGTCGGTCAGCAGCAGGAAGCCGCGCTCGCGATCGACCTCGAGCACCTTCGGCACGTTGACGCCCATTTCGCCGAGAAGCGTCGCGACGTCGATGAAGGGCGTCAGACTCTCGCGCTCGGGGGGAGCATCCATCGCGATGAAGGTCTCACCGCGCGCGTGCACGCGGAAGTAGCGCCGGAAGCTCGCGTCGGCCGAGGCCGGCGCCACGCGCTCCGGCGCGAGCGCGAGCCCTGAGCGGAGCCACTCCTCGAGCAGGGCCAGCCGGGCGTCAGCAGGTGAAGCGGTAACTGGGGGCATGAACGGCGCATTATAATGCGCTGGCCCCTCGAAACCGCGGCGCCGTTCCGCCCGCAACCACCAGGCCGCGCCGTTGCCCTTGTCAGTTTCTTGCACTGTCCGTCGCGCGCTAACCGGCTGCCTCGTGCTCGTGCTCGCGGGGCGAGGCGAGTTCGCCCGCGCCGACTCCGGCTGCCCGGCCCCGGTGAAGCCGACGACGGCCGCGGCCGCCGTCGTCGCACCCTCGCCACCCTCGACCCGCGTCGACGTCACGAGCGCTGGCATCGAGGCGAAGACGACGGACGCGGACACGAGCCTGGCGACGCTCAAGGGCCCGGTCACGATCCGCCAGGGCAACCGGACGCTGTCGGCGAGCACGGCGATCTACGACTCCGCCAACCAGTCCTTCGACGTCGCGGGCAACGTCGTCTACCGCGATCCGCAACTGACCGTCTCCGGCGACACCGCCAACTGGCGTCCCGATCTCGGCGGCGCATTCGGCAACGCCGACTTCGAGATCCCCGCGCGCCCGGCACGCGGCCACGCCGACACGATCGCCGTCGATGCGAAAGGCCGGCTCGAGCTCGCGCACGTCGACTACACCGCCTGTCCGCTCACGCACCGCGACTGGGTGCTGCACGCCAAGCACATCGACATCGACCAGGAGGCGCAGGAAGGCTTCGGGCGCAGCGTCCGCCTCGACTTCATGGGCGTGCCGATCCTCTACCTGCCGATCATTTCCTTCCCGGTCGGTGATGCGCGCAAGTCCGGCTTCCTGTTCCCGTCCTTCGGCCAGTCCGGGCGCAACGGCTTCGAGGTGGCGGCGCCGTACTACTGGAACCTGGCGCCCAACTACGACGCGACGCTGACGCCGGGCTACCTCACGAAGCGCGGCGCGACCTTCGGCACGGAGTTTCGCTTCCTGACCGACAACTCGCGCGGCGACTTCCACGACGACTGGGTGCCCTACGACTCGGACGCGCGCCGCGATCGCGACCTGCTCAAGTTCGTCGAGCGCACGGACTTCACCTCGCGGTTGCGTTTTGACACCAACGTCAACTATGCGAGTGACAGCGCCTACTTCGAGGACTTCGGCCAGGGCCCGGAAGGCACCAGCGTCACCTACCTCTCGCGCATCGCGCGGCTCACCTACCTCGACAGCCACTGGCGGGCGGTGGGACTCATCGAGCAGTACCAGACGATCGATCAGACCGTCGCGCAAGCCGATCGCCCGTACACGCGCGCGCCGCAGATCACGGTCAACGGCCGCTGGAACACGGGCACCGGACCCGGCTTCGAGTTTCGCGCCGAGGCGGTCAACTTCACGCGCGACGTCACCGAGTCGCCGGGTACCGCCGTGCAGCCGGGCACGGTCATCCTTCCGGCGGTGGGGCTGCGCGGCAGCAGCTTCTTCGCGCGCAACATCGACATCCAGGGCGGACGCTACGACGTCGAGCCCACCGCGAGCTGGACCTTCCAGTCACCGGGCGCCTACCTGATCCCGGCGCTCGCGTGGCGCGCGACGCGCTATGCGCTTCGCGACGATCCGGGCGCAGACTCGGCGCCCGCCTTCTCCGCGCCCATCGCGACGCTCGACACGGGGCTGACCTTCGAGCGCACCAGCGGCTCGATCCTGCAGACCCTCGAGCCGCGCGCGCTCTACACCTACATCCCCTACCGAGAGCAGTCGCAGCTGCCGATCTTCGACACGGGGCTTCCCGACCTCAACCTGATCCAGCTCTTTCGCAGCGAGCGCTACGTCGGCGGCGATCGCCTGGGCGATGCCAACCAGGTCGCGCTCGGCGCGACGACCCGCTACGTCGACGTCGGCTCCGGCAAGCAGCTCCTGTCGGCGACGCTCGGCCAGATCTACTACTTCACGCCGCCACGGGTGCTGCTGCCGACCGAGACCGCCTCGGCGGCGAGCACGTCGGACCTCGTGTCGCAGGTCGACATCTCGGCGTACAAGCACTGGAACGTGCTGCTCGGCGAGCAGTGGGATCCGCACACGCAGCGCTCGGACCTCTCCGAGATCCGGCTGCAGTACAAGCCGACCTGGGACCGGGTCGCGAATTTCGGTTACCGCTACCGGCGCGGGCTCCTCGACCAGCTCGACGGCTCCTTCGCCTGGCCGATCGCCAACTCCTGGAACGTCTATGCCCGGCACGTCTACTCCCTCAGGGACCGGGCGGCGATCGAGTCCCTGGGGGGTTTTGAGTACCAGGCGTGCTGCTGGCGCCTGCGCCTGGTCGCGCGGCGCTACGTCAGCAGCTTCACCGGCACCCGCGATACGGGGATATCGCTGCAGCTGGAACTCAACGGCCTCTCGAGTGTCGGAGAACGGGCGGATGCTTTCCTCGGACGGTCGATTCGGGGATACTCCGCGACCCCGTCCGATTCCGGGCCAGAGTGACCCTTCGCATGCGTCGTTTCGTCAAATTCGTGCTGTTTTGCTGCGCGTTTGCCTCCGCGGGCGCCCTGGCCCAGACGCGGGACATCGGCGGCCGCGGGCAGCTCCTCGACCGCATCGCGGTCGTCGTCAATGACGGCGTCGTGCTGCAGAGCCAGATCGACAGCCAGGTGGGCGTCGTCGGCAAGCGCCTCCAGGACCAGGGCACGGCGCTGCCGGCCCCCTCCGTCCTCAAGCAGCAGGTCACCGAGCGGCTGATCCTGCAGGAGATCCAGCTGCAGCGCGCCCAGAAGCTCGGCCTTCGGGTCACCGACGAGGCGCTCAACAACGCGCTGCGCGACGTCGCCAACCAGAACAAGATCGAATTCAGCCGGCTCCCCGATGCACTCGCTTCCGAGGGCATCGTCTACGCGGAATACCGCGAGCAGATCCGCCGCGAGATGACGCTCTCGCTGCTGCGGCAGCGCGACGTCTACGCGCACATCTATGTGAGCCCGCGCGAGCTCGACCAGTTCATCGTCAAGCAGTCCTCGACCGACAAGAGCTCGCGCGTCGAATACGACGTGTCGCACATCCTGCTGACGCTGCCGGAGGCAGCCTCACCGGGCCAGCTCGAGCAGGTCGAGAAGCACGCGGAGGAAATCTACAAGCGCGCGCAGGCGGGCGAGGACTTCGGTCAGCTCGCGGTCGCGAATTCGCAGGCGCAATCGGCGCTCGAGCGCGGCGCGCTCGGCTGGCGCAAGGGCAATGCGCTGCCGTCCTTCATGGCCGACGTCGTCGCGACGCTGAAGCCGGGTGAAGTCGCCCCGCCGGTGCGCACGCCTTCGGGCTTTCACATCATTCGCTTGAACGGCGAGCGCAATGACACGCAGCCGCTGATGGTCGAGCAGCTGCACGCGCGCCACATCCTGATCAAGACCAATGAGCTGCAGGACGA
>CAYNCY010000347.1:0-4721 GCA_964395195.1 uncultured Steroidobacteraceae bacterium | reverse complement strand
TCACCTTCCGCAACCTCCACAACTGGATGGAGGCGGGCTACGCGGACGAGGCGCTCGCGGCCTGCTTCAAGGCCCTGAAGCCGGGCGGCATCCTCGGCGTCGAGGACCACCGCGGCCGCACCGACGCGAACCAGGACCCGAAGGCGCAGTCGGGCTACGTGCGCGAGGACTACGCGATCGCGCTCGCCAGGAAGGCGGGCTTCGAGTTCGTCGGGCACTCCGAGATCAACGCGAACCCGCGCGACACCAAGGACTACCCGCAGGGCGTCTGGACGCTGCCGCCGACGCTGACGCTCGGCGACAAGGACCGCGAGAAGTACGTGGCGATCGGCGAATCCGACAACTTCGTGCTGAAGTTCCGGAAGCCCCTCGCGGCCGACCACTAGAAACGGTCGGTTCAGAATGGAAAAAGGCCGGCGCTTTCGCGCCGGCCTTTTTTTTCGTCATCACCCGACGCCGCGCATTCGCGGTCGCCGGGCTTCTCCCCCCGGATCAGAACTTGTACTTGCCGTAGATGCCGATCGTGCGCGGCTGGTTGGTCAGGTAACCGACGCGGGCGCTGCGACCGCGCTCGTAGTCGAGCGCGAGGTGCGCGTTTGTGTCCCAGATGTTGTTGACGTAGCCCGCGAACTCCCACGAGTGCGTGCGGATACCGGCCCGGAGTCCACCGAGCGAGTACGAGCCGAGCTTCTGGTCAAACGAGATCAAGGTGTTGGTCGGCACGCCGCCGTACGGGATCAACCGCGCGGCATTGGGATCCGTACCGCCGATCTCGCCGAAGCCCACCTGCTCGTTCTCGAACTGAGAGTAGGACGAGCCAACGTACTGCACCGTCAGGATGCTGAAGAAGTCGCGCTGGTCGTCGAGCCCGTGCGTGAAGCCGACGCTCGCCACCGCCTGCAGCTGCGGCGAGGTCGGCAGACGATTGCCGTCCTGGAGGCCGCCGATCGGGGTCGTCGTCGTGACGGTGCCGACGGTCGTCGTCGAGACGACCGAGGACTGCAGCGTTGCGTTCAGCCACGTCGCCGAGAGACCAAAGTCCCACGTCGGGTTCGGCCGCGCGAAGAACTCGGCCTCGAGGCCATGCGACTGCGCTTTCGGCACGTTGTAGACGATACGCGAGGAGCAGGTGCCGGCCGTGACCGTCGCCTGCAGGTCGCGGATGGCGGTGTAGAACGCCGACACGTTCAGGGTCACCTTGCGATCGGCCAGGCGGAACTTGCCGCCGATCTCGTAGTTGCGCGTCGTCTCGTCCTTCCAGTTGCCCTGGCCGCCGAACTCGATCTTGTCCTGCGCCGAGCACAGCGGCAGGTTGATCGGGTCGTTGATGCCGCCGAGGCGGAAGCCCTTCGAGACCTGCGCGTTGAACTGCGCATCCTCGTCGGCCTTGAAGCTCAGGATCACGCGCGGCGAGACGCCGTCGGAGTCGACGTGTCCCGGGATGCCGCCGGGGCCGGTGTCGTCGGCGAAGTAGCCGCCGAAGTTGAGCACCCGGTCTTCCTGGAACTTGTAGTAGCGCGCGCCGCCGGTCACCGCCCACTGGTCGGTCATGTGCCACGTGGCTTCGCCGAAGGCCGCGTATTGCTTGAAGTGGTAGGTGATGTCGGAGAAGAACGGTGTGTCCGCGGGGGCGTTCAGCGCCGAGCCCGGAACGCCCGTCAGCGCGTCGTAGCCCGGGGTCGGCAGGTCCTGCCCGTAGCGGCGGCCAACGTGCTGGAAGAAGCCTCCGACCAGCCAGTCGATGGTCGACTTGCCGTTCGAGGCGAGGCGCACTTCCTGCGACATCACGTTCATGTGCGTGTGGTCATAGAGCGGCGAGCTGACGCGCAGCTCCGGCACGTCGCCGAAGATGTCGTAGGTCACGCTGCCCGTGAGCTGCGTCGCATCGCGGATCACGAGCACGTCGCGGTGCGTGTACGAGCTGACCGAGGTCAGCGTCGCGGGACCGAAGTCGTAATCGATCTTGACGTCGACGAGGGTGAAGTTGTCGTTCATGCCCTCGTGCTGCTGCGTGTACTGCTCGCGGTCGCCGATCGTGACCGCAGGCTGCGTCGTCTGGTACGGATTGCCAAGGATGTTGTAGGCGTCCTCGCGGGGGTAGCCGTTGGTGACGAGGCTCTGGAACACGGCGCGCGGCGTGATCGTCAGCTGGTCGTTCGGCTTCCAGAGAACCGTCACGCGTCCGCCGGCCCGATCGCCGTCGTTCACGCCCTTCTTGATGCTGCCATCGGGCTGGATCGCATCGATGAAGCCCGGCAGGTGGTGCTCGTAGCCGACGAAGCGGACCGCCGCGGTGTCGCCCATCGGCAGGTTGATGGCGCCACGGACGCTCGCGCCCTCGTTGCCGCCCTTGGTCTCCTCGAGCGAGGAATCGACGACCCCCTCGACGGTGTGGAGCTTCGGCTGCACGGTGATGTAGCGCACGGTGCCCGCTTCCGAGCCCGCGCCGAACAGGGTGCCCTGCGGACCGCGGAGCACCTCGAAGCGCTCGAGGTCGAAGAGTTCGAGGTCGGGGGTGAAGAGCGCGACCGAGATCGGGCTCTCGTCGAGGTAGACGCCGACCTGTTCCTTGAGGCCCGGCTGGTCACGGATGACCTGGCCCGAGCTGATGCCGCGGATCGCCATCTGGCTCTGGCCGGGACCGAGGTCGGCAATCGCGAGGCCCGCGATGTTGCGCGCGAGGTCGACGATGTTGCCGGCGCCGGAGTTCACGATCTGGTCCTGCGAGGTCGCGGACACCGAGAACGGAACGTCCTGGAGCGAGGTCGCGCGCTTCTGCGCCGTGACGACGATTTCTTCGAGCATGCCGGTTGCAGGCGGCGCATCGGCGGCCTGCGCGGCGTGCGCGACGAGGACGGCGGCGACGGCGATGCCGACAGTACTTAACAGACGACGTGAATTCATGGCGATCCCCTCGAGTAAACCGGTTCGGAGTCCGAGTGTTGTAAATAGGCACCGGACCGGGAGGGAGTATCCATAATCGGGCGCCGGGGCGCAAATCTGCTGTTGCGAAGTTGCAACATCGCGCCCCGAGGCCGTCGGCGTCAGGCGGCGGGCGGGCTCGTTGGCAGGCGCAGTGACACCTGCAGGCCGCCGCCCGGCACGTTCTCGGCGAGGGCGGTGCCCTTGTGACCGGCCATCACCCGGGCGGTGATGGCGAGCCCGATGCCATCCCCGCCACTGTCGCGTGCGCGGGACTCCGCGACCCGGTGGAAGGGCTCGAAGATCTTCTCGAGCTCGGCGGGCGGCACGCCCGGCCCCTGGTCGCGCACCTTGATGCATTCGAGCTCGCCCTCGCGTGCGAGGGTGAGCTCGACGGTGGTGCCCGGGGCGGTGTACGACACCGCGTTCCTGACCACGTTCTCGACCGCGCTCGCGAGGAGCTGAGCGTTGCCGCGCACGACGTGCGCGTTCGTCGGCGGTTGCCAGCGCACCTCAACGCGCCGCGCCTGCGCCTCGAAGGCGGCATCGCGGGCGATGCCATCGAGAAGCTCGACGAGGTCGACCTCCTCCTCGAAGGACGTCCCCGTCTGCGCATCGAGCCTCGACAGGTGCAGCACCTGGCCGATCAGCCGGTCGAGCCGCTCGATCTCGCCCTCGATGCGCTCGATCTGCCGCCCGACGTCGCTGCCGCTCTGGCGCGCGAGGCCGGTCGCGACGCGCATGCGCGCGAGCGGCGAGCGCAGCTCGTGCGAGACGTCCCTGAGGAGCTGCTCGCGGCCCTTCAGGAGGTCGCGGAGCCTCAGCGCCATCGCATCGAAGTCCCGCCCGAGCGTGCCGAGCTCGTCGCGGCGCGCGCTGACCGTCGGGTCGAGCTGGATATCGAGGTTGCCGCGCGCGAGGTCGCGGGTCGCGACGCCGAGCGCGCGCACGGGGCGCGTGATCGAGCGGGTCAGGAGCCAGCTCGCGACACCGGTCGCCGCGAGTGCGACAAGGAGCACGGCGAGAAGCGTCTCCGGAAGTCCCAGCACGCCGAACTCGTGGTGCGGCGGCGTGATGATGAGCCCGTAGCGTCGCCCGTCGGGCGCGATCAGCTGGGTCATCGGCCGCGCCGGAATGATCGCGAGCGACGGGTCGGTCGGGGCCGGAGGGCGCGGTCCGCGCGCGGCCCATGGAGGCAATAGCCGGCCCAGGAGCTCGTGGCCGTGGTCGTCGACGACCAGCACGCGGACGCCCGGGCGCTTCGCGCGCGTCGCCTCGAGAAACGCGACCAGGCTCGGCTCACCGCCGTCGCGAAGCGCAAGCGCCGCCTCCTCCGTCAGCGACCCCGCGGTGCGCGTCCCGTCGTCGCCGCGTTCCGCGAGCACGACGAGCCGCGTCACGCCGATCGCGCCGACCACGATCAGCACCATCACGGCCCAGAACGAGAGAAAGGTCCGCGTGTACAGCGAACTCAAGACGTGCCGTCCTCGCCGGGACGGGTCAGCAGGTAGCCGGCGCCGCGGATGCCGCGGATCTGCGGATCATCGACGGCGTCGAGCGCGAGCTTGCGGCGCAGGTTGCTGACGTGCGTGTCGACGCTGCGGTCGTAGAGCTCGAGCTTGCGGCCGAGCGCCTGCTCGGTGAGCTGCTCGCGGCTGACGACGCGCCCGGCGGCGCGCAGGAGTACCTCGAGCACGCGGAATTCCGCGCCGGTCAGCTCGACCGTCGCGCCGCGGACCGTCGCGCGGTGCCGCGACGGGTCAAGCTTGAGCGAGCCGAGCACCAGGGGTTCGCGCGGC
>CAYNCY010000346.1:0-4724 GCA_964395195.1 uncultured Steroidobacteraceae bacterium | reverse complement strand
TCCGCGGCCGCTCGACGTCGGCGACGAGCGCCGCGAGGCTCTTCGCGCCGACGAAGCGCTTGCCCCGCCCACGGCCGGCGAGGAACGCATCGACCTTCGCGGCCGTCCGGTTGTAGACGCACACCGGGAATCCCTTGCTCTCCATGTTGAGCGCGAGGTTCTCGCCCATCACGGCGAGGCCGATGAGACCGACGGCGGACGAGGCGTTTGGCATGCGAAGACCCGGCGGTTGACGAGGATGAGGAGGCGTCGTCGCTCAGTGCGCGGCGGGCGCCGCGCCCTTGAACACGTGGCCGCGCGTCATCACGAACTCGACCGATTCGAGAACGCGCACGTCGACCGACGGATCGCCGTGCACGGCGACCAGGTCCGCGAAGGCGCCGGGTGCGACGACACCGATCTCGCCTTTCATGCCGAGGAGTTCGGCCGCGCGCGTGGTCGCCGACTGGATCGCCTGCATCGGCGTCATGCCGAGTTCGACCTCGCGCGAGAACTCCTGCGCGATCGACTCGCTCCACGGAAAGCCGCCGACGTCCGTACCGAAGGCGATCTTGACGCCGGCCTTGAGCGCTTTGGCGAAGGACACTGCGTGAACGGCGGTGCGCTTGCGGTCGCGCTGCCCGCTCGGCGTATCCGCCGGATCCCAGTCCTTGTAATAGACGGCGAGCGTCGGCACGTACCACGTACCCTGCTTCACCATCTGCGCGATTTCATCGTCCGTGAGCTCGAGGCCGTGCTCGATCGAGTCGCAGCCACCGTCGATCGCGCGCTTGAGGCCGATTCCGTTGTAGGCATGGCAGGCGACCTTGTGGCCCCAGCCGTGCGCCTCGTCGACGATGGCCCTGAGCTCATCGAGCGTCAGTGTCGGCTGCGAGACGAGATTGCCGTCGCGATCGGTCCACGAGCGGTGCGTCATGTATACCTTGAGCCAGTCCGCGCCCTTGTCGAGCTGCTCGCGGGCGGCCTTGCGCGCCTCGATCGGTCCGTCGATCAGCTGCGAGCCCTTCGGCACCGTGATCTCGGGTGCGTAGCCCTCGAGGTTGTAGCCGCCGGTTGAGGAGATCGACACCGTCGACACGAAGAGGCGCGGCCCCGGAATAATGCCGGCCTCGATCGCCTGCTTGATGCCGACGTCGCCGTAGCCCGCACCCTCGGTCTCGAGGTCGCGCAGCGTTGTGAACCCCTGCTCGAGCGCGCGCCGTGCCGCGACGACGGCCCGCGCGACGCGGAACGACGCCGGGTGCTTCAGGAGCTGCACGTCGTAGCCCCCCTCGGCCGGATCCTCGCCCTGCAGGAAGATGTGGGTATGCGTATCGATGAGCCCGGGCAGCAGCGTCGCGGTGCCCAAGTCGATGTGATCGGCGTCGGCCGGCAGGTCCGGGCTCGAGCGATCGCGCACGGCGACGATGCGGTTGCCGCGGATGACGACCGCGACGTTGGCGCGCGGCCGGGGCGCGAGCCCGTCGATGAGGGCTGCGGCGTAAATCACGATCGGTCGATCGGCCGTGGGAGCCGCGGGCGTGGCGGCAGCGGCCAGGTTGGCGCCGAGAAGCAGCGCGCCGAGGACCACGTTCCGGGACCACGACGGCAGTGAGGGGCGATGCAGTTTCATAGGTTGCTCTTTGATTTGACGACTTCGGGAGGCCAGGCCTGCGAGGCCCCCTCGTACAGGCTGACCGTCTTCTCCAGCCTCAGCGTGCCGTCATGGACGGCAATGGTGTGTGGCCGGTCCGGCGAGTACCCGGTCCAGAGCGACACGCCCGCGTACACGCCGTCCTTGCGCAGGATGTAATAGGTCATGTCGAGGTAGCGGAGCTTCTCCATGTCGTTCGAATAGTTGTGCGCGATGCGCTTGAGCGCATCCATGCCGGCATCGAGTGGCGTCATGCCGCGGCGCATGTTGTCGACGATCGTGTGCGCGCCCACGACCTTGATGTTCTCCTCGCCGCTCCCGGTCGCGCCGGCCGAGCCGATGTCCTGGTCCGTGAAACAACCGGCGCCAATAATCGGCGTGTCGCCGAGCCGCCCCGGGAGCTTCCACGCGAGGCCGCTCGTCGTCGTGATGCCGGACATCTCGCCCGTGCCATTCAGCGCCGAGCAGTGAATCGTCCCCGTCGGTGGATAGATCACTTGCCGGATGGCCGCCATTTGTTCCGCTGCCGGGATGCCGAGATCCTCGGCGAGTACCTGCAGGCGCTCGACGGTTGCGGCGTCCGCTGCGGCACGCGCGCGCGGCTGGATGCGGTCGCGCCACGCCGGATCCGTGAGGCCGGGGCCCCACCAGTCTGCGTGCGACTCCTTCCAGAGGAGCCAGACCTTGCGCGAGGCGTCGGTCAGCAGATCCTCGCGCTTGAACCCGCGCGCAACGGCGAAGCGCTCCGCGCCCTCCCCGACCAGCATCACGTGCCCGGTGTGATGCATCACCTCGCGCGCGAGCAGCGAGACGTTCTTGATGTTGCGCACGCCGCCGACGGAGCCCGCCGCACGGCTCGGTCCGTGCATGCAGGAGGCATCGAGTTCGACGACGCCTTCTTCGTTCGGTAGCCCACCCAGACCGACGCTCTGGTCGTTCGGATCGTCCTCGGCACCCTTCACGACGCGGATCGCCGCCTCGAGCGTGTCGGCGCCAGCCTTGAGATCCCGGTACGCGTCCTCGAGGAAGGCGTAGCCGTTGCCCGCCGAGACGAGGATGGGCAGTCCTGCGGCCCGCATCGTTTGTTTCGGCGCGATAGCCGTGGCCGCAGCGGCCGCGGTGCCGGCGGCTCCTCCGAGCGCGCCGAGCGCGAGGCCCGACACCAGATCCCGACGCGTGATGGTCATGCGCGATTGCCCCCAGGGTGGTCCCCGACTCTAATGCACGCGGCGACGTGGCGCACGCCGCGGGCTGCGGCGCAGCAATCCCTCATCCCGCAAGGGTGGGGGCGCGAACGATGGAATCGCAAGAAGCGGAGCGTGCGGGCGCGCGCACGCCGCTACCTTGGCGCCACTCCCAGCGAGCGACAAGGATTACCATGAACACCCCGAACGAGACCGCGATGCCCCGACCCACCGAAGCCGCCATGCGCCGCGCCGTTGCGTCGCGCGACCAGAAATTCGATGGCGCGTTCGTCTACGGCGTCGTCACAACTGGCGTCTACTGCCGCCCGTCCTGTGCCTCGCGGCCCGCGAAGCCCGAGAACCTCCGGTTTTTCGCAACGCCCGACGCCGCCGAGCGGACGGGGCTTCGCGCCTGCAAGCGCTGCCATCCCCGCGACCTCGACGGCGGGACAACGAAGCGAATCAAGGCGCTCGCGCGCTACATCGAGGCGCACGCGGAGGAACCCCTGCCGCTCGCGCGCCTCGCCGCCGCCGCGCATCTCTCTCCGGCGCATCTGCAGCGCACCTTCAAGGCGGTCTTCGGCGTCTCGCCGAAGGCCTACCAGGACAACGCGCGGCTCGGACGGTTGAAGAGCAGCCTCAAGGCCGGGCGGAGCGTGCTCGAGGCGATCAATGCCGCGGGCTTCCAGTCGACGAGCCGCGTCTACGGCGCGTCCACGCGCAGCCTCGGGATGACCCCGACCGCCTACCGCGCGGGCGGCGCCGGCGAGACGATCGCCTACGCGAGCCGCCCGACGTCGCTCGGGCCGCTCCTGATGGCGGCTACCGGGCGCGGCGTCTGCTTCGCGCAGTTCGGCGCGAGCGAGACGGCGCTCAGGCGCCAGCTGGCGGAGGAGTTTCCGAGAGCGACGCTCATCGCCTCGCCGAAGAGCACGTCCCCCGAGCTCGATGCGTGGATCACTGCGTTCGAAGCGCATCTCGAGGGCGATGCGCCCCGGCCGGACCTGCCGCTCGACCTGCGCGGCACGGCGTTTCAGATCCGGGTCTGGCGCTTCCTGCTCTCGATCCCGGCCGGCGAGGTTGTGAGCTACGGCGAAGTCGCCGCCGCGATCGATGCGCCGAAGGCGGTGCGGGCGGCGGCGTCCGCGTGCGCTGCCAACCGCGTCGCGGTGCTCGTGCCCTGTCATCGGGTGCTCCGCGGCGACGGCGGGCTCGGCGGCTATCGGTGGGGACTTGAGCGCAAGCGCGCGCTCATCGACCGCGAGCGTGCGGAACGCGGCGGTTGACCGGACGGCCGGGGCGCTCCGCCCCGGCCGCTCTCAGTAGTTCTTGAGACGCACCTGCAGCATCTTGGTGCGGTAGTCGATGATGATCGTGTCGACGAGGCCGAGCAGGTCCATGCCCACGAGGATCGTCGGCTCGTTGGTCATGTGCCAGTGCTGGAAGATGTACATGTCGCCGATCGTGATGCGCACGTCGCGCAAGGTCAGCGCGCCGAGCTCGATCGGCGGCGTCGGAATCCGGTCGCCCTTCTGCACGTCGAGCGTGGCGCCTGTGATCTCATCGGGCGAAACCTTGGTCTCGCGGTAGCGCTTCAAAAGCGCCTCGCGGAGCGCGATATTACCGAGCGTGCCCTGCCCGCCCGTGTCGATGATCGCCTTCGCCTTGATCGCGCCAATCCGCGCGTTCACGACCATCAGGAGTCCACCCACGATCTTGAACGGCACCGCGGTGAAGCCCGGCGGTGGCGGCTCGAGGTGGGACTTGAAAATAGTGATCCGGTCGCGGGCGAAATCGATGTATACGCGCTTGTCGAGGAGTCCCTCCGTGCCGAGCACGCCTTCCGCGCCGCCGAGCGCGTCGGTGACGATCGGCAGGCGCCGGCCCTGGAGTTCGAGATCGCCGAC
>CAYNCY010000345.1:0-4728 GCA_964395195.1 uncultured Steroidobacteraceae bacterium | reverse complement strand
TGGCCCGACGGTACATACGCACCCACCAGAGGATGATCGCGGTCGTCAGGAAGAAGCCCGCCATCAGCCACCAGCCACCCTGCGCGAGTGGCGGGATCCTGAGCCCGTTGCTCGGCGCCGGTGGCTCGAGCGCGAGCCACGGCAGCTGCCGGATGAACTGGATCGGGTCCCAGTTGACCGACGCGAACATGTTGAGCCCGATGATCTCGAACGCGATGAACCCGCAGAGCAGCGATGCCACGCCGGTGAACCCGAGGTAGACGGGTCCTATCTGCGCATCGCCGATCTTGCCGAGCAGGTAACTGAACGACCCGCGGCCGTGTCGCCAGCCGCCGCGGCCGAGCGGGACGCCGGGGTATGCCGGTGTGTGGACGACGACCCGGGTAAAGATGTTTTGATATTCGGACATGGTGCGTCTCCCCGCTCAGCGCCAGATCGACAGATCGAGCCACCAGCTCCACCATTCCGGCCAGCCGCGTGTCCAGAACGGTCCGCTGATGAGGATGCAGACGGCACTCCAGAACGCGGCGCTGACGGCGAGGAACAGTCCGAGCCGGTGGATGCCCAGCGAGCCGATCGAGTAGCCGATCGTGTCGCGGAAATAGGTGTTCTCGTGCTCGGCGCTCTTGACCGGTTCCCCCGGCTGCGGGTTTGCGGCCGAGAGGATCACTGCGCCGTGCATGGAGAGCGCGAGCGTCGTCGTGAAGAAGAAGCTCACCGCCAGCATGTGCGCCGGGTTGTAGTGGAAGTGCAGGTACTGGTAGCCGACGTTCGACACCCAGTCGAGGTGACTGAAGATGCCGTACGGAAATCCGTGCCCCCACGCGCCGAGCAGAATCGGCCGCAGCACGACCAGCGAGAAGTAGGCGAAGATCGCGACCCCGAACGCGAACGGTACGTGCAGTCCCATGCCGAGCTTGCGGCAGATCTCCACCTCGCGCAGGGCCCAGGAGATGAACGACCCGAGCGCGCAGATCGTCACCAATTGCCAGAGGCCACCCTCGCGCAGCGGCGCGAACCCGAGTCCGTAGCTCAGGTCGGGCGGCGCGATGCTGATCTGCCAGAGGTTCCAGGTCGGTCCGAGCGCCGCGCCCCAGGCGAGCAGGGCCGTCCCGAGGATGGCAAAGAACATCGTCGTGACCCCGAAGAAGCCGACGTAGAACGGCCCGACCCAGAAGTCGAACAGGTCTCCGCCGAGCAGCGTTCCGCCGCGGACCCTGTACTTTCTCTCAAAGCTGAGCATCGCCATGGTCTGATCCTCTGGGAATGCGATACAAGCGTTAGGCCACCGGACCCGCGGTGGCGGCGAACGGAACCGGGACGACAGCCCGGGTCCGTTCGCCGCCGCCAGCGCGAGGCGTTGAAACCTCTACTTCGAAGCAGGCAACGCCGATTGCTGCGCCGCCGCCGGCGCCGCATGTGAACCACCCAGCCAGTTGAACCGATCGGTGCTCAACAGGAGGAAGTGGATCAAAAGCGCCAGGGCGAACAGAAACGTAAACAACACGATCAGCACCCGGCGCGGATCGAACAACTGCCAAATACGCCACATTTTCAAATCTCCTTTATCGAAGGGGACCGGCGGCCTCCCGCTTGGGCGCGCTGACGCGAGCCGCCGCGGTACGCCGCTGCTGCCGATGCACCAACCCCGAAGCGGCGGTCCCGCGCGGCGCGGCGACGCTTGACTCCGGAGCGCGCCAACGCGCCCTCCGGCGCGTTGCGCCACCACGTGCCCGGGAACACTGCCGCGAGATCGGAGACGTCACAGCGTGCCCGTCAGAGCCAGGGGCGCCACTGCCAAACGAGGAAGTGGGCGACGATGGCGATCAGCGTAAATCCGATGAAACTCTTCACGAAGATGCCGTGAAACTCCTTCGCTTCATGCTCCGTCAGCCCCGAGAGCGAGCCGCGACTTTCCTCAGCCATTTTCATAACCTCCAAACACCACGGCCTTGCGGCCATCACGACGCAGGTGTCCCCTGCGCCACGGGTTGCCGCGGCCCAGGGGCACCGCGACATCTCGACGCCCGGCCTGCGCCGGACAAACTTGTTCAGTGCACGGCGCCAGGCGCCGGCCGGTCGGCGCGCTCATGCCGGCTCCGGCTGGCGCGCGGCACCGGTGGATGACCTCAGCCGCTCGGCCGTGACGCGGTCCTCGCCGCCGCGCCGCGCGCCCTGCTCGGCCGCGTCACGCAAGCGCTTGGCGGCGGATATCCGTACCAGCACGGGCTCGGCGTCGAGCATCCGGTCGAGCTCGGCCTTGGCGTCGTCGTTCCACGGAAGTTCCTGGTGCAGCCGCGAGCGCGTCGGCTCGACGCGATCGAGTTCGGTGCCGAGCGGCAGGATGTTGAAGAGCGCATCGAACAGCGCGTTGCACACCTCCTGCAGCAGGTAGGTCGCGCCCGCGTAGCCCATGAACGGCGTGCCGGTGTGGCGCCGGATGATCGCCCCGGGAAACGAGGCCGGTATGTACATCGACCGGCCCGCCGTCTCGGCCAGGTACATGCGCTCGTTGAAGCTGCCGAACATGATCAGCGGCGGCTTCTCCCGGATCAGCTTGCGCACGCGCTCGTTGTCGGGCTTGACGCCGGCGCTGCGCGATACGCTGAAGTTGCACGGCATGCCCATCTCGGTCTCGAGGAAATTGCGGATGCCGCGCGCATGGGTCTCGTTGGCGACGATCGCGAAGCTCGCGGTGCCGAAGAAGTCCTGGGTCACCGAGCGCCACAGATCCCAGAGCGGCTTGATGGTCGTGTGCCTCTCGCGCTCGATGAACGGCTCCGGGTCGATGCCGAGCAGTTCGCCGAGCTTGCGCAGGAACTTGGTCGTGGAGTGCAGCCCGATCGGGGCCTGCAGGTAGGGGCGCTCCAGCGCCTCGCACAGCATCCGGCCAAATTCCCGGTACATGCAGATGTTGACGTCGGCGTCGGTCAGCTTCGGCACGTCGGCGAGGTGGCTGCCGAGCGGGAAGACCATGTTGATCTCGGCGCCGATGCCCTCGACCAGGCGGCGCATCTCGGCGAGATCCGACCACGTATTGAAGTAGCCGTAGATGGGACCGATCAGGTTGACGCGCGGCTTCTCCCCTGGCGCCCGCGTCCGGGGCTCGGGAATCTTCTTCCGCCCGTACTGCGTCCACAGCCAGTACATCGCACGGTCGGCGCTCTGCCACTGATCCTCGTCGATCGTGCGCGGCAGGAAGCGCTGGATGTTCGTGCCCTCCGGCGTCACGCCGCCACCGATCATCTCGGCGATGGAACCCGTGACGACGACGCTCGGCAGGTCCGGGTCGAGCGTCCGATGCGCCCGTTTCATCGCCTGCTCGGTGCCGTGCTGGCCGAGCTCCTCCTCGGACAGTCCCGTGACCACGATCGGCAACTCGTGCGGCGGCAGCGCATCGGTGTAGTGCAGGACCGAGGTGACGGGCAGGTTCTCGCAGCCGACCGGCCCGTCAATGATGACCTGCAGGCCTTTGATCGCGGTGAACACGTAGACGCTGCCCCAATAGCCACCCGCGCGGTCGTGGTCGAGGACGAGCATCAGCCCATTTCCTCGGCCTTGCGCTTCTTGGCAAGCTTCTCCAGCTGCCGGCGCGTCATGTCCCGGAACTCGGGCCGATCCTTCGGCACCTCGGTCCACACCCCCGCCGCGTAGCCCGTGCCGACGCCGGCGAAGAACGCCTGGAATTCGTCGAACCGCGCCTTGTTGCCGAGCGCCGCGTTGACGACCTGCGCGAGCGAGCCCGCGCCGGCGGCCCCCATCAGCGGACGCGCGGAGATCAGATTCGTGAAGTAGAGCGCCGGGATGCCCTGCTGCTTGGCCTTCTGGACGACCGGTGTCGTACCGATCGCGAGATCGGGGCCGAACTCGTCCATCGCGGCGAGGTCCTGCTCGAGCGAGGCGCGGTACTGCACGTGAACGCCCTTGGCGGCGAGCCACTCGCGGTCGGGCTCGGACCATGGCGTACGCGGGCAGGCCGTTCCGACGTAGCGCACGTCCGCGCCGCTCTCGACCAGCAGGCGTCCGACCAGGAGCTCCGACCCTTCGTAGCCCGAGAGCGTGATGCGGCCGCGGATCGGCTGCGCGCCGAGCGCCGCCTTGATCGCCGGCAGCGCGAGGTCCTGTGCCGCGCCGATCCTGTCGGCACCGACGCCGCAGGCGCGGCCGATCGCCTCGAGCCATGCCGCCGTGCCGTCATAGCCCACCGGGCCCGAGCCGACGAGCGGGCGGCCCGCCGCCTCGAACTCGCGGAACGAGGCGGTGTAGAACGGATGGATCGCCGCGACCACGGCGCAGTCGAGCGCCGCGTACAGTTCACGCCACTCGCGCGTCGGTACCACCGGCCCGGCAGCGAGGCCGAGCGGCTCGAGCAGCCTGCCGATGCCGACCGGGTCCGCCGGGAACATCTCGCCGACCAGCGTCACGGTCGGCAGCTGGCTCACGCCGCTGCGCGGCGCCGGCACCGGGCCCTGCTCGGCCTCGGTGCGGGCGAACTTGAGCATGGCGCCCGCGAGCACGTCCTTCGCCTCGGCGTGGGTCGGGACACCGAAGCCGGGCACGTCGATGCCGATGATCCTGACGCCGTTGATTTCCTTCGGCAGCAGCTTGAGCGGCACACCGGAGGCGGTCGGCACGCACAGGTTCGTGATCACGATCGTGTCGTAGAGGGCGGGATCGGCGAGCTTGAACACGGCGTCGCGAATGTCCTCGAACAGCTTGCCCGAGATC
>CAYNCY010000344.1:0-4742 GCA_964395195.1 uncultured Steroidobacteraceae bacterium | reverse complement strand
GCCTCAAGCACCTCTTCCAGGACGGCAAGAGCACCCCGGTCGACCTGACCTCGAGCACGAACTACTCGTTCGTGACCTAGAACACCGCGATCACGAACGCGGTGCTCGGCGTGACCACCACTGCCGCGCACGACCAGACCATCAACTACGCGCGCGGCGAGGACATCAAGGACGAGAACGGCAACGCGATCACGACCGACACGCGCCACATGATGGGCGACCCGCTGCACGCGCAGTCGGCGGTCGTGATCTACGGCGGCACGACGGCGACGCCGAACATCAACGACGGCGTCGTCTATGCGCCGACCAACGACGGCTACCTGCACGCCTTCGACATCGCGACCGGCACCGAGCTCTGGTCGTTCATCCCGCAGGAACAGCTGCCGGCACTGCGGGCGCTCTACTCGAACGCCGCGACCGCGACCAAGCACTACGCGCTCGACGGCTCGGTGCGCGTCCTCAAGTACGACGTCAACGGCGACGGCATCGTGAACCCCGCGGACGGCGATCGCGTCATCCTCTACTTCGGCAATGGCCGCGGCGGCAGCGCGTACTACGCGCTCGACGTGACCAACAAGAACGCGCCCAAGTTCATGTGGTCCCTGGGACCCACGCAGCTCCCCGGCCTCGGCCAGGCCTGGTCGACCCCGACCGTCGCCAAGGTCAACGTCGGCGGCGGCGTGCAGACCAGCGCCCAGAAGCTCGTGCTGATCTTCGCGGGTGGCTACGACACCGCCGAGGAATCCGGCGCCTACACCGCCGCCGACTCGGTCGGCGAGGCGATCTTCATGGTCGATGCGGTCTCCGGCACGCTCCTCTGGGACGCGAGCGCGCTCAGCACGGCGGACCTGCAGCTGACCCGCATGACCAAGGCCATCCCGAGCGACGTGACCGTGCTCGACACCAATGGCGATGGCTTCGCGGATCGCATGTACGTGGGCGACCTCGCCGGGCAGCTCTGGCGCTTCGACATCACCAACGGCAACACGCGCTCCACGCTGGTCGCCGGCGGCGTGATCGCCTCGATCGGTGCGCACGAGGAGGGGACGCCGGTGCAGGCCGACGCGCGTCGCTTCTTCAACGCCCCGGACGTCGCGGTGGTGCGCCAGAAGAACGGCTCGACCTACATGAACATCGCGATCGGCTCCGGCAATCGCAGCCATCCGCTCGACGGCGTCAGTCCGTTCCCGAACCGGGTCCAGGACCGCATGTACTCGTTCCGCGACTACAGCCCCTTCACGGCGCTGCCGCAGTCGACGTACAACACGCAGCACGTCGTGACCGACAGCGACCTGGTCGACATCACGCAGTTCGTGACGGTCGCGGGCAACTCCGTGCCGGTCACGGTCGCCTCGAACGCCTACGGCTGGAAGCTCCTCCTCAACCAGCCAGGTAGCACCTGGGTCGGCGAGAAGGTGCTGACGGTCGCCTCGACCTTCAACAACGAGATCCTGTTCGTGACCTACACGCCGAACGCGGGTGGCACGGCGAGCGCCTGCCAGCCGGGCATCGGGCTCAACAAGTTCTACGCCGTCAGCATCACGAACGGTGCGCCGGTCGCGAACCTGTCGAACCAGAACAACACCGTGATCGCGGACCGGTCGGCGAGCCTGTCGCAGACCGGCATCGCGCCCTCGCTCGCCTTCCTCTTCCCGGCGCCGACGACGCAGCTCGATGCGAATGGCAACCCGCTCCCGAACTCGACCCAGTCGACGGTCGTGTGCACGAGCGGCGGTGAAGTGCTCGGTGTGTGCCGCAACTTCGGCACGCGCATCAAGACCTACTGGAACGAGGCAGACGCGCCATGAAGCACTCGCACAACGGCATGACGCTGATCGAGCTCCTGACCACGGTCGCGGTGGTCGCGATCCTGAGCGCGATCGCGGTCAACAGCTACTCGAACTACTCGCTCAGGGCGAACCGCTCCGAGGGGCGCTCGGCGATCATGCGCATCCAGGCGGCCGAGGAGAAGTACTTCCTGCAGAACAACACCTACACGACGGACTTCACCGACGCGCCGCCGACCGGCCTCGGCCAGGGCAGCGCGACGACCGCCAACGGCTACTACACGATCACCGTGACCGCGAATACGGGCGGCACGATCGCGACCTCCTACCTCGTGACCGCGACGGCGGCGGCCGGCCAGGTGAGGGATGCCGCTGCCTGCCAGACCTTCTCGATTGACGACCAGGGCAACAAGCTGCCCGTCGATTCGACCGGCTGCTGGCGCTGAGCTCGAGGCGGCGGGGCCCCGCCGCGTGACCGAAGCCGGCGCGCCCCGCCCCGGGGCCCGCCGGCGATCCCGCCCGACCCTCCCGCCCGTTGCCAACGAGCCCGGCTGCCGGGATCATGCGCGACGTCCACACCTGAACCGGGCATCCCCGCCCGCGAGGAGAGTCGCGCCATGGCCGAGATCGAGATTCACCACGAGCACGGTCACGCGGACGACCCGGCAGCCCGGGTCGTCGGACTCATGGTGGGCGTCATCGGCGTCGTGCTCGCGATCGTGACGATCGCCGCGCACCGCGAACACACCGCCGCCGTGCTCCACCGCACCGAGGCGAACGACGAGTGGTCCTACTACCAGGCCAAGAAGATCCGCGAGCACACGAGCGACGTCGCCGCGCAGCTTGCGCGCGCGGTCGGCACGGACCCGGCGCGCGTCGACGCCGCGGTCGCGAAGTTCGAGGAGGCGAAAGCCAAGTACGTCAAGGACGCGGAGGAGATCCAGAAGGAGGCGCGCGCCAAGCACGCCGAGACCGAGCACGCCGAGTTCCTGGCGCTTCGGTTCGACCTCGGCGAGGGCTTTCTCGAGCTCGGCCTCGTGCTGAGCTCGCTCTACTTCCTCGGCCGGCAACGGGTGTTCCCGCTGGTCGGCGGCGCCGCGGCGCTCATCGGACTCGGCACGGCGCTGTCGGTGCTGCTGGCTTGAAGCCGGCGGGGCGGCGGGCGCAAAGCGCCCGCGCGCTCCGCGCTGTCAGCCCGGTCCCTACGTCGCGGGATGGGGACAGATAATTATTCTGCGACTTACTCGATCGCTTCCTCGTCGACCGCAGTGCTCGACTTCGCGGCCGTGCACGACCGGCTCGTGATCGAGTACGGCTGCGCCGCGCCATTCAGCTGCACGGGCATGCTGTACTTGTAGTTGAGACACGCACTGCGGCTCTTGAAGCCCGTCAGGTGGATCTGGCCGCCCATCGTATCGACGTACATCGGGTGGTTGTCGAGCTCGGCCACGGCCCCCGCCAGGTGCCAGCTCAGGATCAGCGTCAACGTATACATCAGTCTCACTCCTCGTTCCTGCTACCCCGGCTCACGACACCGTTAGGGGAAGATCATAGGTCGCGAACACGTGCGCTCTTGACCCGATCGCGTCGGTCACAAGCGACACGCAAACGCTGGAAATTCCCGTGTCTGACAGCGTTCGCCGACCCGGATCGTGCGCCAGCGCACGCACGGCGCGCTCCTCTACCGCTCGCCGAGGGCTTTCCGCTACTCTGGTCGCCCCGCGCCGACGGCGCCGGTGGACGCGTAGCGCTGGGAGAGATCGAGTGACTGAGCTGATGCGCGACCGGATGCAGCGCGACTTCGGAGCGGACGTCCAGGTCGGCGAAGGCGCAGGCACCGAGGCCTCGCCCTTCGAACTCCTGGATCGCGAGCCGGCCGCGGCACTGCGCGCCGCGCTGCGGGCCGTACAGATCCTGAACGACCGCATTTTCCGGGTGCTGTGGAAGTTCCACCGCGTCGAGCACATCGAACACCAGGGCGCGCCACTCCTGCGCGTCGAGTTCGCGAGCGAGGAACCGAACTCGGCCTCCGGCCGCTGGCTGGTGCGCGAGTATTTCTTTCGCGCGCCGGGCGCGCGCATCGACCTCGAGGCGACGGCGAACCAGCTCGGTCGGCGGCACGGCGACGGACGGATCTCGATTCCGTTCGAACTCGGTGCCCTGCACCTCGTCTCCGACGGCAACTACACGAGCGAGGACGAAGGTCCCGGCCGGGTGTTCCACTACCGTGCGTTCGGCGCGAGCGCACCGCTCTTCCTGTACGGCGCGCGGGACCCGGGCGACATCGGCCCTGAGCAGCTCGATGAGGAATACGCACGCGCGCTCGCCTTCGGGCAGCGCGCGCATCCCGAGAGCCGACGTCTTGGCTTCAATCCGGCCTGGTTCGCCTCGGGCGTACCGCCGGTGCTGGCCGAGCGCTTCCAGCGCTCGGCGACCGAGTTCACCTGCGTGCTGCTCGGCTCGATTGGCGGCGCGTTTGCGCGATTCGAGATCTCGGCGAACGATGACCCGCGCGGTCGTGAGGCATCGATCTCGGGCGCGAGGGCGTTTCAGCTACTGGTGGCGCCGGCTTCGACCACGGCGACCGGGCGTCCCAACTAGGCGGGCCTCGCGCCGCGTCCAGTCCTTGCCGATGCAGCCGACGATCGCCGAGCGCCCATGCACGCGCGTCAGGGCGCGTCGCTCACGAGAAGGCTACGGCGACATCGTCTGGCGGGACATGCTGTCCGGCACCTACGAGAATCCCAAGGAGTGGACGCACACCTGCGGGTTCGACGATGCGAAGGAGCAGCAACTGCTGCGAATGCTGGCGTACGGGGACGTGCACCAGGAAACCTAAGGCGAAGGCTCCGGGCTCGGTTGCTCCGTCCTGAGCGCCCTGCAGTGAATCGCTGGTGGAAGATGGTGGGCCGTGTAGGGATCGAACCTACGACCAATTGATTAAGAGTCAACTGC
>CAYNCY010000343.1:611-4755 GCA_964395195.1 uncultured Steroidobacteraceae bacterium | reverse complement strand
CTCGTTGGCGATTGACGGCTTGTTGTAGCCGCTGACCTTGCGAACATACTGCAGGGCGGCCGCTCGCACCTCGTCCTCAGTGACCGGGGGCTCGAAATTGAAAAGCAATTTGATATTGCGGCACATTGAGCTCGGAACTCCGTAACTATTGAGGCGCCATTCGATTCGCCGTTTCGCGACCCTTTCGTCCGCTTGACCGGTCGCCGGTTTCGCTACCTTTATAATAGTACGAGAAGCGGACTCAGCCATTGACCGACGAGCCTCATCGGGACGCCGATCCAGCCGCCCTGAAGCGGCCAGTGCGGGTCAGCGTGGCAGGGCGAGCCGCCAGCCGACTTGCGCCGTCTCGACGGGTCTTGCGGGCATCTCCCGCGTCGTGATTCGATTACGCCCCGTCGGGTTCCCGGGAGGGCCTATCGTGAAGCGACTTCGCATTGTCCTGATCGTGTCGGCACTCGCTGTCCTGACGAACGGTTTCGCCTCGGCCGCCGAGCGCTGGCAGACCTTGCCACCGACCCCCACGCTTCCGAAGCCGGCCCTGACCGGCCATGCGACGGTGAACGGTGCTCGCCTCTGGTATGCGCAGTGGAATACCGCGGGACACGGCGTCCCGGTGCTGCTGCTGCACGGCGGGTACGCCAACTCGAGCTACTTCGGCCACCTGATCCGCGATCTCGTGAAGCACGGATACCGCGTCATTGCCATGGACAGCCGCGGCCACGGACGCAGCACGCGCAGCGACGCGCCGTATACCTACCACCTGATGGCCGAAGACGTGGTGGGATTGCTCAAGTCGCTAACCGTGAAGCGAGTGAGCCTGGTGGGCTGGAGCGATGGCGGATCAATCGGCTACGACCTCGCGCTGAATCACCCGGAGCTGCTCGCGCGGCTGTTCTCTTACGGCGCCAACGCCGACCTGACGGGGCTCAAGGACGACTACGACAAGACGCCGGTGTTCGCGGCGTACCTGAAGCGCGTACCGGAGGAATACAAGCGCCTGTCACCGACGCCCGGTGCGTGGGACTCGTTCGACGCGGCGATCGGCAAGATGTGGTCGACAGAGCCCAATTACACCGCGGAACAGCTCCGCTCGATCCGTACGCCGACGATGCTCGCCGACGGCGAGCACGACGAGGCGCTGAAGCCGGAGCACCTCAAGTATCTGAGCACGACGATCCCCGGGGCGCGGCTCGAGTTCCTGGCGGGAACCAGCCATTTCGCGATGCTTCAGGACCCCGTGGCGTTCGACGCCGCCGTCATCGATTTCCTCGACGGGAAGTGACGCCGCGCGGGCGGCGGGTCAGGCCTTCGGGGGCGGCAACGCCGGCGACACTGAAGTCGCGCACGCCGTCCGACTGCTCGACACCGGCGTCGCGAGCGCACCGCGGACGAAGGCGTTCAAGTGCTTCGGGTCCCTGGTCCGAGTCACTGCCGGGGCGCGGCCGGTGACGCGGGGCGTGCGGCCCAGGCCTGGTCCACGAGGTAGGCATGAACCGCCTCGGCGTCCGCGCGGCTCAGGACGTCGTCCCACCGGGCCATGCCCTTCGCCTGGTAGGCACCGTTCAGCACGATGTCGTAGAAGATCCGGTTCGTCTCGGGCGACAGCCGGCGGAGGTCAGGCAGGAGCGCCCGGCCGAACGCGTGGCAGCGCGCGCAGAAACGGTTGTACAGCACCTCGCCCTCGGCAACCTTGGCCGCGGGCCCTTCGCGGGCGGGGGGCTCCGTCCAGGGGGTGTCCGCCACCATCGGGGGTTTCGGTACCTCGGTGCCGCCGAGCTTGAACGCAACGATCCGTCCGGCGTTGCCACGCTGGAACGCCGCGCTCGCGGCCGGAAACGGATTGAAGAGTACGCCGCCGCCGTAACCGGCCATGACGGCGACGAACTGCTCGCCGCCGACGCGGTAGGTCATGGGTGCAGCCAGCATTGAAGTTCCGACCTCGACCCGCTTCAGCAGCGTCCCGGTGTCAGCGGCATAGACGTTGAGAAAGCCAGCGGCGTCGCCCTGGAACACGAGGTTCCCGGCCGTCGACAGCACCCCTCCGTCCCACGCGCTCGAGGTCTCGTGCTCCCACACGAGCTGGCCGTTGGCCGGGTTGACGGCCCGCAGCACGCCCCGCGAACGCGGCGCCTCCTTGGCGCCCTTGGACAGCGCGTCCAGCGACGGCACCTTGCCGAGGAGTCCCGCCAGACCCTTGGGGTCGTAGTCCTCCGGAAAGAAGAACGCGAGGTCGAAGTTACCTTCGATGAGTCCTGCCGGACGGTGCGCGGTATTGACGTACACCATCGGCGCGTCCATCACCGGGATGTACATGAGTTGGGTCTTAGCGCTGAACGACATCGGCTGCCAGCCGTGCGCGCCCGTCGCCGCCGGGTAGATCAGCTTCGGGTCGTTGTTCCAGTTCGCGGCCGGGTTCGTGATCGGCCGGTGGGTCTTGGGGTCGAGTCCCTTGGTCCAGGTCACGTGCGCGAACGCCTCGCCCGACAGGAACTCGCCGGTCGCGCGGTCGAGCACGTACAGGAAGCCGTTCTTGCTCGCCTGCATCAGCACGTGGCGCGTGTCGCCGTGGACGGGCAGGTCCGCGAGCACCATTTTGGCGGTCGCATCGTAATCCCGGCCCTCGCCCGGGATCTCCTGAAAATGCCACGCGTACTGGCCGGTGTCGGCGTGCACCGCGACGATCGAGGCGACGTAGAGTTCGTCGTTCCCCGTCCCCGAGTCGGTGTCGACGATGCCGTAGGGCGATGCGTTCGCGGTCGCGACGTAGACGAGGTGCAGCGCCGGGTCGTAGGCCATGCCGTCCCAGACCGAGCCGCCGCCGCCGAAGTCCCAGTTGTAGCGCTTGGCCCACGTCTTGATCGCGGCCTCCAGGTGCGGTTGGTCCTGGGGCCCCAGGCGCGGGTCACGCGGCACGGTATAGAAGCGCCAGCGAAATGCGCCGGTCGCGATGTCGTAGGCCGACACCGATCCGCGGGCACCCTTGAAATCACTCCCGCCGCTGCCGATCACGACCTCGTCCCCGGCGACGAGCGGCGCGCCGGTCACGAAGTAGTGGAGGTCGCCATCGGCGCGCCCCGGGAACGTGTCGGCCCGCCACACGCGCTTGCCCGTGTGCGCGTCGATCGCGTGCAGGTAACCGTCGAGCGAGGCGACATAGACCCGCCCTCCCCGCACGGCCACGCCGCGGTTCACGACGTCGCAGCACGCGTAGCGGCCGTACTGGCCGGGAACGCCGGGATCGTAGGTCCACAGCTCCCTGCCGGTTGCGGCATCGAGCGCGTAGACGCGTCCCCAGTTGCCGGAGGTGTACATGACCCCGTCGACGACCACCGGTGTCGCCTCGAGTCCGCGCGTGGTGCCCGTGCGGTAGTCCCACGCGAAGCCGAGGCCCGCCACGGTCGTCGCATTGATCGCATCGAGCGGCGAGTAGAAGCTGCCCGCTGCATCGCGCCCCGGCGCGAACCACTGATCGGGCTCCGCGGCCGCCCCGAGCACGCGCGCCTCGGTGACCTCACCAAAGTGCGTGGGGCCGCTCGGCGCCGGCGGCCGAGGTGCCGGGCCGCCGCAGGCCGAGAGGCCGGCGGTCGCGAGGATTCCGGCCAGGAAGCCGGCGGAACGCCGGCACGAAGCAGTGTTACGCGTCATGGGGCGAGATCCCTGGCGATCGGCCCGGGCAAACCGTCGAGCGGTGTTGCGATCCGGACGGAGGCCTACTTCCCGAAGTGGTAGTTGAGGTCGATACCGACCGTCAGCGGCTGGCTGACCGCGATGCGGTTGAACTCCGACACGCTGATGTTGATCGCCGGTACGTCCGAGAACTGCGCGGTCTTGTTGAAGACGTTCTTCGCGAAGAACGCCGCCGACCAGCGGTCGGCCTCGACGCCGACACGGAAGTTCGTCAGGTCGTAGGACGGCAGGTGGTTGATCTGTGCCGTCGCGTCGTAGTGGCCACTGACGTAGTTGTTGTCGAGGCGCATCATCAGGTTGAGGTCCCGACCGATCGGATGGCGGTACGTCGCGCCGGCGCTCGAGGTCCACTCCGGCACGTCCTGCACCGAGGTGCCGGAGGTGATGCCGGTCTCGAGGTTGTCACCGACGAACACCGCGTGCGTGTAGCCGCCGCCGCCCTCATCGTCCTCGGCTA
>CAYNCY010000343.1:0-601 GCA_964395195.1 uncultured Steroidobacteraceae bacterium | reverse complement strand
CGGGGCCACGTTGGCGCTGATCTCGGCTTCGAAGCCGTGGATCTGCGCGTAGCCCGCGTTGTCGGTGTACGGGAAGCCGCAGCCGAGCGGGATGTTCTGCTGCACGCCGTTCCACTTTTCGAAGTAGGCGGCGCCGTTGACCGTCACGCGGCCGCTCGAGTTGCGCCACTTCTCGCCGAGCTCGTAGCTCCACACGCGATCGGGCGCGAAACTCGCGGGCGCGGCAACGAATCCGGTCGTGTTGAACTTCTGCTGCAGCTCCGCCTCGCAGGTCGCGCCGAGCGAACCCGAGGTCGGAATCGGCTGGTTGCCGCCGCCCGGACGGAAGCCCTTGGCGACGGTTGCGTACAGCAGCAGGTCCTTGGTGGCCTGGTAGGACAGGTCGAACTTGGGGTTCAGTCCCTGGTCGCGGGTGGCGGTGTTGGAGCTCACGAAGTTGCCGCCGCCCGAGGAGGACAGGTAGCCGGCGACCGTCGAGACGATCGAGGAGTTGTAGTAGAAGTGCCGCAGGCCCACCGTCGCCTTGAGCTTTGACGTGAACTGGTAGGAAATCTCGCCGAAGAACGCGTTCTGGATGATCTTCGTCGGCTGGTAGAACGTA
>CAYNCY010000342.1:0-4756 GCA_964395195.1 uncultured Steroidobacteraceae bacterium | reverse complement strand
ATCTCGCCGCCGCCGCACCACGACATCTACTCGATCGAGGACCTCGCGCAGCTGATCTTTGACCTCAAGCAGGTCAACCCGCGCGCGCTCGTCTCGGTGAAGCTGGTCGCCGAGCCCGGCGTCGGCACGATCGCGGCGGGCGTCGCCAAGGCCTACGCGGACCTCATCACCATCTCCGGTTACGACGGTGGCACGGGCGCGAGTCCGCTCTCGTCGATCAAGTACGCCGGTACTCCGTGGGAACTCGGGCTCGCCGAGACGCACCAGACGCTTCGGATCAACGACATGCGCCATCGCGTCCGGCTGCAGGCGGACGGCGGCTTGAAGACCGGCCTCGACGTGCTGAAGGCCGCGATCATCGGCGCCGAGAGCTTTGGCTTGGTTATGTGTTCGTTTGTTGGTCTTGTATGGAATTAGTTTATGATGTGCCACCTCAACAACTGCGCGACCGGCGTTGCGACTCAGCACGAGGGACTGCGCAAGCGCTACTTCGTGGGGCTCCCCGAGATGGTCGTCAACTACTTCCGCTTCGTCGCCGAGGAGTGCCGGGAACTCATGGCCTCGCTCGGCGTGCGACGGCTCGCGGACCTGATCGGGCGCACCGAGTACCTTCGGATCGTCACGGGTACCACCTCGCGCCAGCAGTCGCTCGATCTCTCGCCGATCCTGTCGAACGCAGGGCTCGCCGCCGATCGGCCGCAGTACTGCCTCGATGAGCGGAACGCGCCCTTCGACAAGGGCGAACTCGCCGAGCGGATGCTCGCCGACATGGCACCCGCCATCGAGGCGAAGTCGGGCGGCAGCTTCCACTACGAGGTGACCAACCGGCACCGGTCCATCGGTGCGCGGGTGTCCGGCGAGATCGCGCGTCGTCATGGCGATCGCGGCATGACCAGCGCGCCGCTCAACGTGCGTCTTCTGGGCTCGATCGGGCAGAGCTTCGGTGTCTGGAACACCGGCGGCCTCAACCTCCATCTCGAGGGCGATGCCAACGACTACGTCGGCAAGGGCATGGCGGGCGGACGCATCGTGCTGAAGCCGCCGCGGGGCGCGGCTTACGTCGCGCGCGAGACGCCGATCATGGGCAACACCTGCCTCTATGGCGCGACGGGCGGTGAGCTCTACGCCTCCGGCACAGCCGGCGAGCGCTTCGCGGTCCGGAACTCCGGTGCCGTCGCCGTCCTCGAGGGCGCCGGGGACCACTGCTGCGAGTACATGACGGGCGGCGTCGTCTGCGTGCTCGGCCGCACGGGCCTCAACTTCGGCGCCGGCTTCACGGGCGGGTTCGCGTACGTGCTCGACCTCGATCGCGACTTCGTCGACCGTTACAACCACGAACTCGTCGACATCCACAGGATCTCGATGGAAGGCATGGAGCAGAACCTGCATCACCTGCGAAGCCTCATCGAGGCTCACGTCCGCGAGACCGAGAGCGCCTGGGGCAGCGACATCCTCAACGATCTTCGTACCTACATCGGCAAGTTCTGGCTGGTGAAGCCGAAGGCCGCGGCTATCGACACGCTCATCGAAAACCTGCGCAGGGCCGCCTGATGCCCGACAAGAATCTGCAGTTCCTCGAGATCCCGCGCGCCGACCCGCCGAAGCTGCCGCTCGAGACGCGGATCGCCGAGTTCCGGGAGATCTACACGCCCTACGACGGGAAGACGGCTGCGCAGCAGGCGGGTCGCTGCATCGGTTGCGGGAACCCCTTCTGCGAGTGGAAGTGTCCGGTCCACAACTACATCCCCAACTGGCTGAAGCTGCTCGAGCAGGGCAAGCTCTTTGAGGCGGCGGAGCTCTCGCACCAGACGAACTCGCTGCCGGAGGTGTGCGGACGGATCTGCCCGCAGGACCGGTTGTGCGAGGGCGCGTGCACGCTCAACGACGGACTGGGTGCGGTCTCGATCGGCTCGATCGAGAAATACATCACCGACGAGGCGCTGAAGGCGGGCTGGCGGCCCGACCTCTCGCACGTGCGGCCGAGCGGCCGGCGCGTCGCGATCGTGGGCGCGGGTCCCGCGGGACTCGCGTGCGCGGACGTGCTCGTGCGCCACGGCGTCGAGCCCACGGTATTTGATCGTTATCCGCGCATCGGTGGACTGCTGACCTTCGGGATCCCGCCGTTCAAGCTCGAGAAGGACGTGATCGAGACGCGGCGCGTGCTGATGGAGGGCATGGGCGTGCGTTTCCGGCTCGGCGTCGAGGTCGGCACGGACATCACGATCGAGACGCTGCTCGCTGACTTCGATGCGGTGTTCCTCGGCATGGGAGCCTATCGATCGGTCGGCGGGAACCTGCCGGGCGAGTCGCTGCCGGGCGTCCATCCGGCGCTCCCGTACCTGATCTCCAACATCAACCGCGAACTCGGGCTAGAGCGCTCGCCGGATGAGTTCATCGACCTCGCCGGCAAGCGCGTCGTCGTGCTCGGCGGCGGCGACACGGCGATGGACTGCAACCGCACGGCGATCCGTCAGGGCGCGACCAGCGTCACCTGCACGTACCGGCGCGACGAAGAGAACATGCCGGGCTCGCGCCGCGACTACCGCAACAGCAAGGAGGAGGGCGTGCAGTTCCTCTTCAACAGCCAGCCGGTCGGCATCGCGGGTTCCGAGCACGTGACCGGCGTCAGGCTTCTCGAGACGCGCCTCGGCCCACCCGGCCCCCGCGGCCGGCGCGTTGCCGAAGTGGTTCCCGGCAGCGAGACGGTGATCGAGGCGGACGCGGTCATCGTTGCCTTCGGCTTCCAGCCGAGCCCGGCGGCGTGGTTCGAGTCCCAGGGGATCGCGCTCGAAGCCGACGGGCGCGTGCGCGTCGCTACCCAGGGTCCGAAGCGCTTTTCGACCACGCATCCGAGGATCTTCGCGGGTGGCGACATGGTTCGCGGCGCAGACCTCGTCGTGACCGCCGTGTTCGAGGGTCGCGAGGCAGCGCGCGGGATCCTGAACACACTCGGGGTCGCGAGCGGCGCGCGCGCGGCGTAAGGTGCGGGACATGCCCGTGACAGCGCGCGCCCGAGGAGCCTCAGCATGACGACCCAGAATCGGCGAATCGTTCTCGCCTCGCGCCCGACGACGGCGGCAGGCGAGGACAACTTCCGGCTCGAGACCGTGCCGGTCGGCGAGCCCGGACCCGGCCAGGTGCTGGTGCGGCATCACTTCCTGTCGCTCGATCCCTACATGCGCGGCCGGATGAGCGAGCGCAAGTCCTATGCCCTGCCGCAGCCGCTCGACGAAGTGATGATCGGCGGGACCGCCGGCGAGGTCATCGCGAGCCGGCATGCCAACTTCGCAGTGGGCGACAAGGTCGTCAGCATGGGCGGCTGGCAGGAGTACTCGATCGCCGACGGCGCGCCGGGACCGCTCGCACCGCGCAAGGTCGATACGCGCGCGATTCCGCTGTCCGCTTACCTCGGCGTCGTCGGCATGCCGGGCGTGACCGCGTGGTACGGATTGAACGTGATCTGCGAACCGAAGAGCGGCGAGACGGTGGCCGTCAGTGCCGCGACCGGCGCGGTCGGCTCGGTCGTCGGGCAGCTCGCAAAGGCCAAGGGCTGCCGCGTCGTCGGCATCGCCGGTGGCCGCGAGAAATGCGACTACGCTGTCAAGGAACTCGGCTTCGATGCCTGCGTCGACTACAAGGCGGCGCCGGATGCGCGCGCGCTCGGCTCGCTGCTGGCCGCCGCGACGCCGAACGGCATCGACGGCTACTTCGAGAACGTCGGCGGCACGGTGCTCGATGCCGTGCTCGTGCGGATGAACGCCTTTGGCCGCATTGCGGTGTGCGGGATGATCGCGGGCTACGACGGCGAGCCGCTGCCGCTCGCGTATCCCGCGCTCATCCTGACCTCGCGTCTCAAGGTGCAGGGCTTCATCGTTTCCGAGCATCCGAAGATCTGGCCGCAGGCGCTCGGCGAGCTCGGCGCCGCGGTCGCAGGCGGCACGCTCAAGTACCGCGAGACGGTAGCGACGGGCATCGCGAGTGCACCGGGTGCGTTTCTCGGGCTCCTCAAGGGGCGGAATTTCGGCAAGCAGATCGTCAAGCTGGTCGACTGAAATCGCGTTCGTCGACGCGCCCTTTTCCCTGTAAAACCAGGCAATTGCGAAGGTCTGGCGGGCGTGCGGGCCGCCCCGGTCGACGCACCGGAAGGGCGCTGGTAGTCTGTCGGATTGGAGCCTTTTCGGCGCGCGGCGCCTCTCGACACGGAGCATCGACCATGACCACGAACGCGGACCTGCAGAAACTGCGCGAGTCGGCTGTCCCGCGCGGCGTCTCGAACCTGCTGCCGGTGTTCACCGCCCGCGCCAAGAACGCCGAGCTCTGGGACGTCGAGGGCAAGCGCTACATCGATTTCGCCGGCGGCATCGCGGTGCTCAACACCGGGCACCTGCATCCGACCGTGAAGGCGGCCGTTGCCGCGCAGCTCGAGAACTTCTCGCACACCTGCTTCCAGGTTACGCAGTACGAGAGCTACGTCCGCCTCGCGGACAAGCTCAACCGTCTCGCGCCCGGACCCACGCCCAAGAAGACGATCTTCCTGTCGACCGGCGCCGAGGCCGTCGAGAATGCCGTCAAGATCGCGCGCGCCTACACCAAGCGCACCGCCGTCATCGCCTTCGCCGGCGCCTTCCACGGTCGCACGATGTACACGATGGGCCTGACCGGCAAGGTCGCGCCGTACAAGACGGGCTTCGGCCCGATGCCGGGCGAGATCTACCACCTGCCGTTCCCTTCCGACTACCTAGGCGTCAGCCAGGGC
>CAYNCY010000341.1:0-4767 GCA_964395195.1 uncultured Steroidobacteraceae bacterium | reverse complement strand
CCGTCAATCGCGTTCCAGCGAGCGCATTCGAGAAGTGCGCCGCGCTCACGCCGATGCGCGCCACCGCCGCCTCGAGTGACCGGAAATCGAGCTCGGCGGCGGGGGCGCCGCGCGGCGGGATTTTCGGCACGCGATCGGGCGCGAGCGCCCGGTAGGCGCCCGAGTCGAGCAGCGTCTCGTCACGCTGCTGCCGCCCGCGGTAGGCCGCGTACAGGTGCTTGAGTCCGCCGAGCTCCCGCTCGATCTCGTGCGCCGTTCCCGTGAACTCGAGCGGCAGCAGGTCCGCGTCGGCGAAGCCGAGGATGGCGGTACCGATCAGCTGCGCCGTTGCGCGACCGTAGAGGAAGCCCGGGTCGTTGAAGCGCGTGTACCAGGCATAGTCGTCGTAGATCGAGTGGTACGAGCCGCCGAAGCTGTCGTCGAAGAACGAGAGGTTGAGCGTCGGGACGCCGCTGCGTGCGACGAAGGCGTGGTGGTCGGAGCCGTAGCCGGGTGGGTCGATGCTGACGCGCACGCCGTGGTCGGCCGACGGGGCGATCGGGGAAGTCGGCGTGGCGCGCGATCCGAGCACGACGGCCGCAAGCTCGGCGCGCGCGAGCGTCGTCAGCCCCGTCGCGGGATCGGTCACGCTCGCGCTCGCGTCGCGCGCGAACGCCTCGAGGCTCGGCGAGCCGCTCATCTGGACGAGGCCGGTCATCGTCACGTCGCTGTTGAGGTAGAGCACGCCCTTGCGCGCGAGCTCATCGAAATGCGCCTCCATCCACTCGGTCGACCCGAGCGTGCCCTCTTCCTCGGCATCCCACGAGGCATAGACGATCGTGCGCTTCGGGCGCCAGCCGGCGCGGTACAGCTGCCCGAGGTTGCGCGCCTCCTCGAGCATCGCCGAGTGCGCCGAGTGCGGGTCCTGGGCGCCGTACACCCAGCCGTCGCGGTGGTTGCCGCGGATCACCCACTCATCGGGGTAGGTGTCTCCCTTGAGGCGAGCGATGACGTCGTAGAGGACCGTCGAGTCCCAGCGAAAGGCGACGCGCAGGTGCACCGGCGCCGTACTTGGGCCGATGCGGTAGGTGAGCGGCAGCGCGCCGCGCCATCCCTCCGGCGCCGTCGGTCCCGCAAGGGCGCGAAAGAGCGGTTCTGCGTCGGCGTAGGAGAGCGGCAGGCAGGGGATCGCGGCGATCGTGATCGCTTCCTTGATCGGCAGGCGCTTCGCCGGCGCGGTTGCGCCGACGAACGGCGTCAGCGGGTCGCCGGGATAGAGGCCGTAGAGAACACTGCCGCGCTGCACCGCATCCGGGTGGCGCCAGCTGCCTTCCGGGTACGTGGGTCCCTGGAAGTAGCCGTCCTCGCGGGGATCCGAATAGATCAGCGCACCGATCGCGCCGTGCTCGGCGGCGAGCTCGACCTTGCCGCCGCGCCAGAGCCGCCCGTAGCGGATCAGCACGATCGCGCCCTTGACCGAGATCCCCTGGCGCTCGAGCTCGGCGTAGTCCTCGCGGAGCCCGAAGTTGACGTAGATGATCGGCGCCGTGACCTCGCCGTCCGGGCTGTAGATGAAGTAGGACTCGAGCTGCTCGTCCTGCTGCGCCGAGGTCGCATCGCCCGGGATCGCGGGCTCGTGAAGCTTGGCGGTGAAGGGCTTCGGTCCCAGGAGCTCAACCGAGCGGACGATCGGACGCGGGAAGAGGACCGAGAAGGTCTCGATCTTCGCGTCCCAGCCAAAGCTCCGGAAATGCTCGAGCACGTACTCGGCGTCGCGCTTGGCGTAGGCAGAGCCCGGGAAGTTGGGATGCTCGGTCAGGTCCTTGAGGAAGCCGCCGATGCGCTCCGCCGAGATTCCGTCACGAAAGGAATGCTCAAGCTCGCTCTCGGGCGGGTGTGCCCCGGCGGGGGCGGCCGCCTGCGAGGGTGCGAGCGCGAGGGCCGCGATCGCCGTCAGCGTCGCGCAGAGCAGGGTTCGCATCGGCGTGCTCCCGGATCCCGAATGCACCGGGCGAGGGTGCGGACGGAGCCGAGATTACTGGCTTCTTGTACGCTGCACAATACGGTCTTGTGCGGCCCACAGCGGGGCCGCGGGCCGTCCCGCTAGCGCAGGTTCTTGGTGCTGTCGCCGACGACGCTGAGGAGCGCCGCCCATGCCGCGACGTTCTGCTCGAGCTCGGCGCGATCCACCTTGTCGAGCGTGTCGTCCGCCGAGTGGTGGATGTCGAAGTAGAGGCTCGCGTCCTGCGTGAGTTCGAACACCGGCACGCCCGCGTCCTTGAGGCCCTCGACGTCCGAGCCCGCATCGTGCGCGGCGTCGGACCCCACGTAGATGCGCAGCGGCGCGAGCACGACCGTGAGCGCGCGACGCAGGGGATCATCGGCCGGCATCTTCGGGAGGAGGAGCCTCAGCACCCGGCCGGCACCGAGATCGCTCTCGCCCGCGAGCACGAGGTGCTCGAGCTCGCCGGTGTGCGCGGCGGCGTAGGCCGCGCCACTGCCGCCCGTTTCCTCGGAGCCCCACGCGACCACGCGAATGGTGCGAATCGGGTGCACCGGCAGGTCCTCAATCAGCTTTGCGGCGGCGAGGGTGATGGCAACACCCGCCCCGTCATCGATCGCGCCCTGGCCCGGGTCCCAGCTGTCGAGGTGTCCGCCGATCACGATCGTGCCCGCAGCCGGGTCGCGGCCCGTGACCTCGCCGACCACGTTCCAGGCGGGCGCACCCGCGATCTCGCTCGACTGGAGGTTCAACTTGATGCGGGGCGCCGTGCCGCGCGCGACGAGGCGCGAGAGGAGATCGGCATCCGCGACGCCGAGCGCCGCGGCGGGGATCTTCGAAACGCCGTCCTCGTAGGCGAGCGCGCCCGTGTGCGGCGCACGCGCGCTGCCGGTCGTGATCGAGCGGGTGAGGTAGGCGATGGCGCCGCGCGCCGCGGCGATGGAGGGGCCGTAGGCGCGGGCGGCGACGGCGGGTCCATAGCCATCACCGTCCTGCATGCGGGTCATCGGCTGGTTGACGAGCGCGATGCGCCCGGCGAGCGAGCCCATGGGCGCAGCGACCAGTGCCTCGAGCGTCGAAAACACGACGACCTCCGCCTCGATGCCCTCGGCCGGAGTCGGCACCGACCCGCCGAGGCCGATCAGTGACAGCGAGCGGGACACGGGCGCGACGATGGCGCCCGATTCAGCACCGCGGACCCAGGCGTGCTCCTTGGTGAAGGGCTCGACGTGCACGTTCTGAAGGCCAAGTGCCTTGAAGCGGGCGACGGCCCAGTCGCGTGCCGCTGCCATGGCGGGGCTGCCCACGGGCCGGGGCCCGATCTCGGTGGTCAGCGATTCGAGCACGTCCCACGCGACGGAGCCGCCCGCGAGCGCCCGATCGCGAACCCGGGCCGCTGCCTGCTCGGTCGGGATGGGTTCGGCGGGCGCGGCCGTCCGCACGGGCCGCTTGGGGGCGGCGAGGGCGGCCGAGACAACGAGAAGGCCGGCGAGGGCCACGGTCGGGCGGACGAATGACATCGGTGCGCGGGCTCCGGGGTGCGAGAGGGGATCGCCGACCGCTGGCCCCGGGGACGGGGCCGCGCGGGCGGGGACAGCATACCTGTCGCCCGCGACGGGTGTCGCCGGCAGGCCAGGGTCGCGCCCGGTCCTACGGCCGGCGCGCGAGGAGCGCCGGACTCAAGTCCGCGAGGGAGCGGCAGCCGAGCTGACCGAGCACGCGATCGAGCTCGCCCGCGAGGATCTCGAGCGCGCGGCTGACCCCGGCCTCGCCGCCCGCCGCGAGGCCGTAGAGCGTGGCGCGCCCGACCATCACCGCGTGCGCGCCGAGCGCGAGCGCGACCGCGACGTCGCTGCCGCGGCGGATGCCACCGTCGATGAAGATCGTGAGCTTCTCGCCAAAGGCACGCGCGATGTCCGGCAACACATCGAGCGCGGCGACCGAGCGATCGAGTTGCCGGCCGCCGTGGTTGGTGAGCACGATGCCCTCGCACCCGAGGCGCAGCGCGCGCTCGGCGTCCTCGGCGGCGAGCACACCCTTGATCACGAGGCGCCGCCGCCAGCGGTCGCGGAGCCGCGCGACGTCGTCCCAGTCGATGGTCGGCGCGAAGAGTCGCGGGATGATCGTGACCCCGGCCGCGGCGCTTTTCGCCTCGGGCGGAAAGAACTCCTCCACGTTCACGAAGCGCGGGAAGCCGTGCGCGAGGAAGTCCGCGAGCCACCGCGGGTGCCCGAGCGCATCGAGGAGGCTCGCGAGCGTGAGCCGCCCGGGCGCGCGAAAGCTCCTCTGGTCCCACTCGCGCGCACCGAACACGTTCGCATCGGTCGTGAAGACGAGCGCCTCGCAGCCCGACTCGTCCGCGCGGCGGACGACCTCGGCCGTGATCGCCGGGTCCTTGAAGACGTAGAGCTGCATCCAGAGGCGGGCGTCGGGAGAGGCGACCTCCGCGGGCGACACGTTCGCGACGGTGCTCAGGCAGAAAGGGATCCCGGCCTTCGCGGCGGCGCGTGCCAGCATGGCATCGCCACCGCGCCTCAGCATGCCGTTGAGACCCGTCGGGGCGACGACGATCGGGAGCGCGCTCGGGGCGCCGAACAGCGTCGTCCGCGCGTGGCGGTCGAGCGTGTTGACGAGCGTGCGGGGGATGAAGCGGTAGTCGTCGAAGGCGGCGAGGTTGCGCTTGAGCGCCCGCTCGTCCTCGGCACCGCCGTCGACGTACTCGAACACGAAGTTCGGGGTGCGTCGACGCGCGAGGCCGCGCAGCTCCTCGATGTTCAGCGCCCGGC
>CAYNCY010000340.1:0-4769 GCA_964395195.1 uncultured Steroidobacteraceae bacterium | reverse complement strand
CTGTCGAGGATCACGGATCGTGAGACTAAGGCGCTCGTGACGTCTATCTCATTGATTATAAAGCATTCAAGCCCGTGAATTGACGGGTGCGGCGGCCGGCACGGCCGCCCAATCCAGACTTTTTGACGCGTTTCGCGTGAAAGTCTCACGATCCTTGAGCCTGGCGCATAGCGCGCCGCATCGTGGTCCCGGGCAATTTCCGGAGGCCACCCATGGACAAGAGCATCAAGTCGGGGACTGAAGATCGAGCCATTACCGTTGGGACGGGCTGGCGCGTCGGCCGTGAGCTCGTGACAGTTGTCGCCATAACTGGCGCGAATCGGTTAGTGGTCGAGAGCGCAGATGGCGAACGGCGGTCCGTGCGGCCGGGCGAGCTGGAGCCGCCCGATCCGGAGGCCGTGGCGTCCGGCGCCGGCCGCGGTCGCAGCGCCGACGTGTCGGCAGAGCAGTGGGAGCGGGCAATCCGCATGCTCGGCGACCTCGAAGCAATCGGCGGAGCTGCCGAGTGTGCCGGCCCCGGGATCGCGGTGCTCGCGGCGAAGTGGAGCGTATCCCGTGCGACCGTGTGGCGCCGCGTCCACCGATTCCGCCGCGAGACTTCCCTGCTGGCCTTTCTGGATCGACGCCCAGGGCCGTCGAAAGGGGCGAAGCAGCTATCCAGCGAGAGCGAGTCAGTCATCGGCGATGTCGCGCGCCGCTGGTGGCGCCAGACAGACAATGCGACGGTCGCGGAAATCGCCCCGGATGTGCGGGCGGAGTGCAAGGCGAGGGGGTTGCCGATTCCGTCACGCGCGACGATCGTGCGGCGGCTTCGGCACCTGCGCACGGACCCCGACAACTTCACGGGCGAGGCGCGACAGATGCTTCGCGAGCGGCGCCGCCTGATTAAATCCAGCTATGTCGTCGAGCGCGCGCTCGACGTGGTTCAGGTGGACCACACAGTCGCGGACGTGTTCCTGGTCGATTCCGTGTCGCGGCACCCGATTGGCCGGCCAACATTGACCGTGGCGATCGACGTCGCCACTCGGTCGGTGCTCGGGATTTGCCTGAGCCTCGAGGCTCCGTCGTCGCTACTCGTAGCGCTCTGCCTCGAACACGCCGTCTTTCCCAAGGATAGGTGGCTCGGCGCCATGGGCGCTACCGTCGAGTGGCCGATGTACGGGCGCATGCGGGCGATCCACAGCGACAACGGGAAGGAGTTTCATAGCTCCGCGTTCCGGCGGGGATGCGATCTGAACCGTATCGAGGTCATCTACCGGCCTCCGGCGACTCCACGGTTTGGCGGACACGTTGAACGGCTGATCGGAACGCTGATGCGGCGAGTCCGCCTGCTTCCGGGAACCAGCTACTCGGATCTGCTAGGACGCCGGCCGAAGTGGGCCGAGTCGCGCGCGGCGCTCACGCTCAGCGATCTACGCTGGATGCTGACCGAGGACATTGCGCGCTACCACCACACGACTCATCGAAGCCTCGGAGTGTCGCCGCGTCTGGCCTGGGAGCAAGCGTGGAGGCGCGAGCAGGGCATCGAGGCGCCGGCGCTCCCCGGGGATCGGACCACGTTCTTGCTGGACTTTCTGCCGGCTGCGCAGCGCGTCATCGGACGGGAGGGGATTGAGCTTTCCTGCCTTCGCTATTCGGATCGATCGTTGACCAACGAGGTCAATCCGACCGTCAAGCGAGTCGTCCGATTCGATCCCCGCGACTTGTCGCGAGTGTACGTTGAAGGAAAGGACGGTCGCTATCTGACCGTTCCGCTCCGGGATCCTCGGTGGCCCGCGATGTCGCTCTGGGAATGGCGTGCGATTCGCAGACATCAGCGGGTCCAGGCGGACCGTGCGGACGGCGAACGAATCGGGAAGACGCTGGAGCGGCTCAGTCTCCTTGCCGCCGACCAGCGAACGCCGCTTCGGCGCCAGCGACGACTCGAACGGCACGCCGAGTGGCAGGCACTCCAGGCGATCCATGCCCTGCCGGCTCCCAGCACCACGCTCGCACCGACCCTGATGTCGGAGAGCGGTCCGGATGACCTCGAGTGGGAGGTGCTGGAATGAGAGCCCTCCACCGCGCCCTCGAGCACCTTGATCCGAAGATCCGTCGCCTCGCCGCCGACTCGGCCGACGCCCGCATTCGGATGATCGAGAAGGACCTGTTCATCGAGCACGACCACAGTCGACATCTGAAGGCCCTGCTCGCCGAGCTGGTCGCGGGCCCGCGCCAGACCCGCATGCCGTGCCTGCTCATCCTGGGAGATGCCGGCATGGGAAAGACGGCGCAGCTGCATCGGTTCCAGCGCCAGTCGCCGGACCGGGCGGATCCACGTACCGGTCAGCGCATCCGCCCCATCGTGATCGTCAACGTGCCCCCGGAGCCCAATCGGGCGACCCTGTCGTTCGCGATCCTCGATGCGCTGCGCGCCCCGGCTGTGACGTTTCATCGCACGGTCGATCAGGCCGGCGTTATTCGCCGCATGCTCGCCGCTCACCAGACGCGGGTGGTGGTGTTCGATGAGATCCAACACGTCTGCTACTCCCGCAGTCGCGACCGCGCCGTGGTTCTGGACTCGGTGAAAGCGATCTCGACGGAGTGCCAGGTCAACGTGATCTGCTGCGGCACACCGAGCGTCGAAAAGGAGTTTCTGGCCGATGCCCAGCTCGAGCGACGGTTCGAGATGACCCGGCTCCTTCCGTGGAAGGCCGATCCGGCGTTCGGCCGCTTCCTCGAGACCTATGAGCGCGTCCGACCGCTCCGACTCGCCTCCGGGCTGGGCGAGCCCGAGACTATTCGCGCGATACTGAAGGAAACGGGAGGCATCACGCACCGCATCGTGCAGCGCCTCAATGCGGCTGCAATGGTCGCGATTCACGAGCGGATCGAGCGCATCACTGGCGACTTGCTCCATGTGCAGCGAACGGCGCCCGAGCGCGTTCACGCCGCGCGTCGAGTGGGGAACGTGTCGAAGGAGGTCTGTCCGACGCTCGCCGTGTCACCTTCATCGAACCGAGGCGCCGACATCGGCAGCGGGTTAGGTGCAACGCCATGAATCAGCTCGCGGCGGCAGCCGATCCCGCGTCGCATTGGCCTGTGTATCCGAACCCCCTGCCCGACGAGACTCTGATGAGCTGGATCGAGCGCACCGGACTCTTCTTTGGAATCGAGTTGGACTGGTGGCTGCTCACCCTGGCCAGCCGGGGAGGGGACCTTGGCGCTCCGAAAGTTCGCGATATGGAGAGCAACGGGTGGCTACGAGCGACCGTCTGCCGACTGTCCGGACGACCCAGCGCTCGTGTTCCGCCAGCACTGCCACTCGATGACCCGACTCTGCTCCACTGCCACTTCCGCGTGGCCTATTGCCCAATGTGCTGGGACGAGGACGTGGCGCGCGGCACGCAGCCGTACATTCGCACGCGCTGGCTCCGCTGGAACGACATTCGATGTCCGTCGCACAGCACCTTCTACACCGTGCGACCGCCGATCGCACGTCGCGGGTGGTCGATGCAGAACGGCGGCTGGACGGAAACCTGGCGGTCGCGCCGCACGTGGGCGCATTCGCTGGGCCTTGAGCAGAGCGATCGGGGCGCCGTGGTTGCGCCGGAGGATGCTACGTCCGACTGTCGTCTGACTCGACGGCAGGTCGATCTGCTGTGCGCGGATGTCAGCCGGATAGCAGCGCCCGATCCGAGTCCCGGTGAATCGCGGCCGGGATGGTGCGCTCCTCGTCCAGAGTCAGTCGACGTGCTTTCTCTGGTGCTGTCCGAAGGGTTTGTCCCCGTACTGCGCTATATGCGCGACGTCGTGTTCGATCACGGCAATCGCTGGGCGAGTATCGAGACGGATGTCGACGGCCGGGCGCTCGGAGGTCTTGCCCTTCGACCACAGCGCCTGACGAGCCGCATAACGGCGCTTGTTGTCGCCGCGGAACTCACGCGGCTTCTCGAAGATCGCGCAGCGATTGACGCGAAGGGGGTGAAAGTACTCGTCAGCGTGGTGCGCGATCGTCGCGCCCTCGCGCAGCCCGGGGCGATCGACTGCTGGTCACGGTGGCCACCAGCCGCGCAGCACCGGTTGCGCGACGTGTGTCGGTGACCGACGAACGCCCTCAGAGCGCGGCGGGCGACGATTGAGTTCCAATCGGCGACGCGCTTTGGTAATCTGGAAGGCTGGCTCGAAGTCAGCCGTCTCGCCGATGGGCGCGGCGCACCTATTTATCTAGGAGCGCCCATGCGTCCCGATATGGCGAAGATTATCGTCGAGCGGCCCCGACCGCTCAGCCGCATCCTGCACGGACGTGCCGGGCGTCGGTATCGCGACGCGAGCGATGCGCCGTTCCTCCCGATGAAGGCCGGGTATCACAATCTCAAGGAGTTCAACGAAAACCTCCGGCCGCTGGCGCGATACCTCGCACGGCAGGTCGGCCGCCCGTGGGACGCCGTCTATCGCGACATCCGCGCCGTCATCGACGGTCGAAGCACCGTGCAGCAGCACATCCTCCAGCACCTCACGCAGTTCGTCGCCACGCATACGCGAGTGGTCGATGGGCAGCTGCTCGAGCTGAGCGCCGAGCGGTTCAGCACGGGACGAGTCTGGCAGCCACTCTATGTCCATCCAAAAACCGGGCTCCTGCGGAGAAACGTCGATGAGTTCGCGTGGCGCATGCGGTCCCGTGAGCGAGCTCGCGCGGCGGACCGTGAGCGCGGTGCGCAGTGGCGGGAGCTCTCACCGACTTCGCAGCTTCACCGCCTGAACGGGGAGTGGTTCGAGGTGACGATCGC
>CAYNCY010000339.1:0-4771 GCA_964395195.1 uncultured Steroidobacteraceae bacterium | reverse complement strand
CGGCGCTCGGGGCCCTCCGGGCGCAGTGGCCGATCGCGCGGCGCGTGCTCGTCCTTTGCGGACGTGGCAACAACGGCGGCGATGGCTACGTGCTCGCGCGCTACGCGCGCGCAGCCGGGCTCGCCGTCACGCTGGTGGCGCCCGCAGGGGCGCCCACGAGCGCCGATGCGATCCAGGCGGCGGATGAGTGGACCGACGCGGGCGGGGGCGTCGAGCCCTGGAACGAGGCGCTCCTTGCGCGCGCGGACCTCGTGGTCGATGCGCTGCTCGGCACGGGCCTGACGCGCGACGTCGACGGGCCCATCGCCGAGGTCATCGCCTCCGTCAACCGCGCCGGCCGCCCGGTGCTCGCCCTCGATACGCCGTCCGGCCTCGACACCGAGACGGGCGTCCCGCACGGGAACGCGATCCGGGCGACGTTGACTGTCGCGTTCGTGGGTCTCAAGCCCGGATTCTTCCTCGGGCGCGGCGCCGAGTTCGTCGGCCGGCTCGTGTGCGACGACCTCGACGTGCCGCCGGCCGCCTTCGCGGGGTCGACGGGCGTCCTTCGACGGATCACCGAGACGGAGCTCAGGCTCGCGTTGCCGAGGCGCGCGCGCACCGCGCACAAGGGCGACAACGGCCGCGTGCTCGTGATCGCGGGCGGTGCCGGCATGGCCGGTGCCGCGCGGCTTGCGGGGGAGGCCGCGCTTCGCGCGGGTGCCGGGCTCGTCACCGTCGCGACCTGGCCCGCGCACGCGGCGTCGCTCGCCGCCGCCCGACCCGAACTCATCTGCATGGGCATCGAGGACGCGCCGGCCGCCCAGTCGCTGATCGCCGCGGCGGATGTGATCGCGATAGGTCCGGGACTCGGCCAGTCGGCGTGGGCGCGACTCCTGCTCGAGCGGGCGATGGCGAGCTCGAAGCCCCTGATCGTCGATGCCGATGCCCTGAACCTCCTCGCCGCGACGCCGCGCGCCCGCGGCAACTGGTGTCTCACGCCGCACCCGGGCGAAGCGGCGCGGCTCCTCGGCACCGACACCGCGACGGTGCAGTCCGACCGCCTCGCCGCGGTGCGCGCGCTCGCCGAGCGCTACGGCGGCGTCGCGGTGTTGAAGGGCGCGGGAACGCTGATCGCGCAGGGCGCAGGCGCACCGTACCTCTGCGAGCGCGGCAACCCGGGCATGGCGGTCGCCGGAATGGGCGACGTGCTCACGGGCGTCATCGCCGCGATCGCGGCCCAGCAGAGCGATCCCGGCGGTCGGCTCGGTCTCGCCGCGGCGGTCGGCGTCCTCGTCCACGCGAGTGCGGGCGACCTCGCCGCGCGCGGCGGCGAGCGCGGGCTTCTCGCCTCGGACCTGATCGCGCAACTGCCGGCATGCACGAACCCGGCGAGCTGAGCCTCGAGCTCGACGGCGAGGGCGCAACCCGCGAGGCGGGCGCGGTCCTCGCCCGCGCGCTCAAGTCCCAGGGCGTCGGGCAGGCCATGATCACGCTCGCCGGCGAGCTCGGTGCCGGGAAGACGACGCTGGCGCGCGGCTTTCTCGAGGCGCTCGGCGCTCAGGGCCCCGTCCGCAGTCCCACCTACACGCTCATCGAGTCCTACCCCGTGAGCGGGCTCCTCGTGCACCACCTCGACTGGTACCGGCTGGGCTCCGCGGCCGACCTCGAGGGGCTCGGGTTCCGGGACCTCGAGGGGCCGGGACAGTGGATCCTGATCGAGTGGCCGGAGCGGGCACCGTCGGTCGCGGCGCGGGCCGACCTCTCGATCGCCCTCGAATACTCGCCGGCAGGCCGGCGGGCGAGGGTCCGGGCCCGGGCGTCGTGGGCCGGGCCGATCGTGGCCGCGCTCAGGAGAGCAACTGCATGAGGATAGAGCTGTAGGTCCATAATCCGATTTGAGTTTTTTGAGTCGCGGGGCTAGAGTCCGCGCATGAGTGGCTGCCCTTCGCATCGACCCGACGCGCGCCGCAGGCTGCGGTGGCTCGTGGGTGCGCTCGCCGCCAGCGTCATCGCGAGCGCGGCAACGGCCGCCGGCATCGAGTCCCTCGCCGTCGCCGGCTCCTCCGAGTCGACCCGCCTCACCCTCGAACTCTCCGGTCCCTCCCAGGCGAGCGTCTTCACGCTCGCGCATCCCGATCGCGTCGTGATCGACGTCAAGGGCGCGACGCTCGACAGGAAGCGCATCAAGCTCCCGGCTCCCGCGGGTCTGGTGTCGCGGCTGCGCGCCGGCCCCCGCGACGGCGGCGGTCTTCGAATCGTGCTCGAGGTGCCGCGCCACCTCGCGCCGCGGCTCGCCGCGGAGCGCGACGGTCGCCGACTCATCGTCGAGCTTGGGGCCCCGGGCACCGAACGCACGGCGCTCCCCGCCGCCCCCGCGGTCGCCGAACGCTCGACCCCGGCGCCGACGCGCGACCTCGTGATCGCCGTCGATGCCGGCCACGGCGGCGAGGACCCGGGCGCCACCGGTCGCGATGGCACGCGCGAGAAGAACGTGACGCTCGCCGTCGCGCGCGTGCTCGCGGCGCGAATCAACGCCGAGCCCGGCATGCGCGCCGTGCTGACCCGAAGCTCCGACGTGTTCGTGCCGCTCCGGGAGCGCATCGAGCGCGCGCACAGGGCACAGGCCGATCTGTTCGTGTCGGTGCACGCCGATGCGATTGCCGATCGCAGCGTCAGCGGCTCCTCCGTCTACGTGCTCTCGCAGCGCGGCGCCTCGAGCGAGGCGGCCAAGAAGCTCGCCGACCTCGAGAACGCCTCCGACCTCGTCGGCGGCGTGTCGCTCGATGACAAGGATCCGATCATCGCCTCCGTGCTCCTCGACCTGTCGCAGTCGGCGGCGATGAGCGCGAGCATGGTCGCGGCCGGCAAGGTGCTCGATGAGCTCGGCGAAGTCGGCGAGGTTCGCAAGCAGCGCGTGCAGCAGGCGGGCTTCGTCGTGCTCAAGTCGCCCGACATCCCCTCGATGCTGATCGAGAGCGCCTACATCACGAACCCGACGGAGGAGAGGCGCCTGCGGGATCCCGCCCACCAGGTGCGCCTCGCGGATGCGATCCTGGCCGGGATCCGTCGCTACTTCCACGAGAACCCGCCGCCCGGCACGCGGATGGCTGCGCTCGCCGCCAACACCGCCCCGCCGGCGGGTAGCCTCGGAGCGCCGCCCCGCTCACTCGAGCGCTGAGCGGCTGCTAGACTCAGCCGCCGCCGCGGGCCCATCCCGCGACGGTCCCCCATGTCGATCCGCGTGCTGCCCTCCCACCTCGTCAACCAGATCGCTGCCGGCGAGGTGGTCGAGCGACCCGCGTCCGTCGTCAAGGAGCTGATCGAGAACGCGCTCGATGCGGGCGCCCGGCGCATCGAGGTCAGCATCGAGCAGGGCGGCGTTGCGCTGATCGCCGTGCGCGACGACGGCGGCGGCATCGAGGCGCCGGAGCTCGCCCTCGCGCTCGAGCGGCACGCGACCAGCAAGATCGCGAGCCTCGAGGACCTCGAGCACATCGCGAGCCTCGGGTTCCGGGGCGAGGCGCTGCCGAGCATCGCCTCGGTCGCGCGCCTCGCGCTCACCTCGCGCCGCCTTCCCGCGGGTCATGGCACGCGCATCGAGGTCGATGCGGGTGTCGTTGGCGAGCCGCGCCCGGCACCGCACCCGCCCGGCACCTCGATCGAGGTGCGGGACCTGTTCTACAACGTACCCGCGCGCCGCAAGTTCGTGCGCACCGCCGCGACCGAGTTCCAGCACATCGAGCGCATGCTGATACGCCTCGCGCTCAGCCGCCCCGATGTCGGCTTCGTGCTCACGCACAACGGCCGCAAGTGTTTCGCGCTCGAGGCCGCCGCCGACCGCGCGGGCGAGGAGAAGCGACTCGCGACGTTGCTGGGACCCGAGTTCCTCGCCGGCAGCCGCCACGTGGAGCACAGCGCGCTCGGGCTCACGCTGCGGGGCTGGCTCGCGCTGCCGACTTACTCGCGCGCGCAGCCCGACCAGCAGCACCTGATCGTCAACGGCCGCGCGGTCCGCGACCGCTTCCTTTCGAACGCGGTGCGCCAGGGCTACCGCGACGTGCTCTTCCACGGCCGGCATCCCGCGTACGTGCTCGCGCTCAGCCTCGATCCCGCGCGCGTCGACGTGAATGCGCACCCGCAAAAGCTCGAGGTGCGCTTCCGCGACTCGCGCACGATCCACGACTTCGCGATGCGCACCGTCGAGAGCGTGCTCGCGACGACCCGGCCGGCGGCCGGGCTGTCCGGTCCCGTGCCGCTCGGCGCCCGCGTGGCGGTCGGCGCGGCGGCGGGCGCAGGCGCGGGCGACGGTGGGGGGCAGCCCCTGTCACTGCCGTTCGCGCCGACGGTCGCCGGACGCATCGACTGGAGCGAGCTGCGCGCGTCTGCCTCCCGCGCCGAGCCCCGATTCGGCGCCGTCGCCGAGTCGCGAGCGGCGACGGGAATGCTGCCACCGCTCGGCTACGCGCTCGGCCAGGTGCACGGCATCTACATCCTGTCCGAGACCGCCGACGGCCTCGCGCTCATCGACATGCACGCCGCGCACGAGCGGGTGCTCTACGAGGAACTGAAGCGCGCCGCGGCGGCGATGGGTGTACCGCGCCAGCAACTCCTCGTTCCGCAGGTGCTCGAGTTCAGCGCCGCCGAAGCCGAGCTCGCCATCGAACAGGCGCCGGCGCTCGCTGGCATCGGTATCGTGCTCGGACGCCTGAGTGAAACGCAGGTCGCGGTGCGCGAGATGCCGGTCGCCTTCGGCACGCAGGACTTGGGCGGACTCGTGCGCGATGCGCTC
>CAYNCY010000338.1:0-4776 GCA_964395195.1 uncultured Steroidobacteraceae bacterium | reverse complement strand
CGGAGCACCGATCCCCGAACCCGCCGAGGTGACCGGGCGCCTCGAGCCCTACGTCGCGCGCGAGCTCAAGCGCGGGACGCGGCTGCATTCGATCACGCGCCACATGCTCGGTCTGTACGCGGGACGCCCGGGCGCGCGCGCGTGGCGTCGCACCTTGAGCGAGCTCGGCCGGCGCGAAGGCGCGGACTTCAGCGTGATCGAGCGCGCCCGGATTGCCGCGGACGGCGTCGGCATCGACCGGCTGACCGGCTCGTGAGCCGTCCTACAGGTGGCCGGGGGACCGTTTCCGGGCGCGGGCCGTTATGACAAGTCGTATATAATCCGGCGACATGAGTAAGGATATCGAGCTTGCCATCCTGTTCGCCGACGTCGTCGGCAGCACGATGCTTTACGAGAAGCTCGGCGATGCCAAAGCCCGCGAAATGGTCGGGATCTGCATCGAATCGATGCGCAATGCGACCGAACAGCACGGCGGCACCGTCATCAAGACGATGGGCGACGAGGTCATGTCGACGTTCCCGACGGCCGACCAGGCGGTCAACGCCGCCAACCAGATGCAGCGGGCCATCTCGCAGCACGCGGGGCTCCAGAACGACCTGGCGCACGTTGCGATCCGGATCGGCTGCCACTTTGGTCCCGTCGTGCTCGAGAACCGCGACGTGTTTGGCGCCGCGGTCCACACCGCGAACCGGATGACGAGCCAGGCCAAGGCCGGGCAGGTGATGACGACCATCACCATGGTCGAGAAGCTCTCGCCGGACTGGCGCGCGGCGGTCCGGCAGATCGACGTCGCGACCCTGAAGGGTCGCAGCCACGAGGTCGCGCTCTACGAAGTGCTCTGGCAGACCGAGGACGTCACCAGCATGCTGCCCGCGATCGCGCTCGCCAACCGCGAGCAGGTCCGGCCGCGGCGCCTGCGCGTGCGCTTCCAGGGCGAGGAGCTCGTCCTCGATGACAACCGCAACCTCCTGACGATCGGTCGCGCGGATGACAACGACATCATCATCAAGGGCAACCTGATTTCGCGCCTGCACGCCCGCATCGAGGCGAACAAGGCGCGCTTCATTCTCGTGGATCAGAGCACCAACGGTACGTTCGTGCACACCGCCGGTGGCGATGAGCAGTTCATCCGCCGGGACACGATGCCGATCGTGGGCGAGGGGCTGATCGGATTGGGTCGCGCCCCGGAGCGCGACTCCTCGCAGACGATCAAGTTCATCTGCGAGGAATAACCGCCCGCCGTCAGGCGAGGCGCTTCAGCACGTCCTCGAGTTCGCCCTTGAGCCCCGAGGGCATGCGCTCCCCGTACTGCTCGAAGTCACGCGCGAGGCTCTGAAGCTCGCCGCGCCACGCAGCGTTGTCGACCGCCAGCAGCTCCTCGAGGGCCACCGGCGAGAGATTGAGGCCCGCGACGTCCAGATCCGCGCTCGAGGGCATGTAGCCGATCGGCGTGTCGCGCGCGCCGGCCGTGCCGCTGACGCGGCCGATCACCCACTTGAGCACGCGCAGGTTCTCCCCGAATCCCGGCCACAGGAACTTGCCGGCCGCATCCTGGCGGAACCAGTTGACGTGGAAGATCCGCGGCGGCTTCGTCAGGCGCGTGTCGAACGTCAGCCAGTGGCGCCAGTAGTCGCCGAAGTTGTAGCCGGCGAAGGGTTTCATCGCCATCGGATCGCGCCGAAGCACGCCGACCTGGCCCGTGGCCGCCGCAGTCGTCTCCGAGGCGACGCCGGCGCCGACGAGCACGCCGTGGCGCCAGCTGCGCGCCTCGTAGACGAGCGGCGCGAGCGAGCGACGGCGGCCGCCGAAAATGATGGCCGAGATCGGCACGCCGGCGGGCGAGTCGGCCTCGCGCGCATAGCTCGGGTTCTGGCGCGCGGACACCGTGAAGCGCGCGTTCGGGTGCGCGGCCGGCCCGTTCGCTGCCTCGTACGGACGTCCCTGCCAGTCGGTCACTGGCGGGCCGCCCTCGGCACCGTCCCACCACGGCTCGTTCTTCGCAGTGAGCGCGACGTTCGTGAAGATCGTGTCGTGCCGGACCATGTCGTAGGCGTTCTTGTTGCTCTTCGGGCTCGTGCCCGGAGCGACGCCGAAGTATCCCGACTCCGGGTTGATCGCGTAGAGGCGCCCGTCGGGGCCCGGGTGCAGCCACGCGATGTCATCGCCGATGGTCCGCACCTTCCAACCCGGGAGCGCCGCCGGCGGGATCAGCATCGCGAGGTTGGTCTTGCCACACGCCGAGGGGAAGGCGGCCGCGACGTAGTGCGTCTCGCCGGAGGGGCTATCGAGCGCGACCAGGAGCATGTGCTCGGCGAGCCAGCCTTCCTCGCGGGCCTGCCAGCTCGCGATGCGAAGCGCATGGCATTTCTTGCCGAGGAGCGCGTTGCCGCCATAGCCCGATCCGAAGCTCATGATCGAGAGCTCCTCCGGGAAATGCATGATGAAGCGCCGCTCGGGATCGAGGTCGCCCGTCGAGTGCAGGCCCTTCACGAAGCGGCCGTCGCGGGCGATGCGCTCGAGCGCGGCGCTGCCCATGCGCGTCATGATGCGCATGTTGAGCACGACGTAGGCGCTGTCGGTGATCTCGACGCCGCAGCGCGCGTAGGGGGAGTCGATCGGCCCCATGCAGTAGGGGACGACGTAGAGCGTGCGACCCTTCATCGCGCCGCGAAAGAGATCGGTCATCTTCCGGTGCGCGAGGTCCGGCGCCATCCAGTGGTTGTTGGGTCCCGCGTCGCGCTCGTTCTTGGTGCAGACGAAGGTCAGGTGCTCGACGCGCGCGACGTCGTTGGGCGCCGAGCGGTAGAGATGACTGTGCGGAAAAGTCCCCTCGTTGAGTGCGAGGAGTTCACCGCGCCCGGCGAGCTCGGCGGTCAGGGCCTTGGCTTCCGCCTCCGAGCCCGTGCACCAGTGAACGCGCGCGGGTGTCGTCAGTGCGCGAACCTCCTCGACCCACGCGGCGACCGCGGTCGGAACGGCGGGTTGAGAGGAAGCCGGCATCAGGGGCTCTGTCGCCATGAAATGTCTCGTCGTGCCGGGGCACCGGTCGGGCTCGGGATTATACGAGGTGGGGCCCTATTGCGGTGCAGCATGGGCCGCCGGGCTGGCGGCGGGCACCTGTTTCGGGGAGTGGGTCCGGCGATCTGTCAAACACCCGACCGCGGCAGCGGCTTCGCTCAGCGGATCCGCTCGGCGGCGACGCTGACGTCGGTGTGCCCGCGAGTCGCGACGTCGACCTCGACCTTGCCGTCGTTCGCGAGGAACCAGGGCAGCGGCACGTTGTCGCCGATCACGGTGAGCACGTGGTGGCCCGCGGCCACCATCGGGAATTTGAAACGGCCGTTCTGATCGGTCTGCACGGAGTAGCGGCCGTCGAGGACGACGGTGACGTTGGCAGCACCCGCCTCGCCGGCATCGAAGTGCTGGTTCGCGTTGGCATCGAGGTAGACGACGCCGGCGAGCTCGCCGGACCCCGAGCCCGGCGCGCCGCCGAGTGGCGCGAAATGCATGCCGCGCGCCTTCTGGTAGCGGATCGTGAGGAAGGCACCGCGCTCCTGGATCGCCGGGAGCGTGACTTCGCTCGGCGGGGTGAGCGGGGAGTCAACGACGAGCGGCGTCCACGAGCCCGTCTCGCTGTCGTAGTAGGTCGCGAGCAGCTGCCAGTCGCGGTTGAGCTGCCAGGTCAGTGACACGGTCGCCGCGACGCCGGGCGCCGCACGACCGGCGATCGCGCCCGTCCAGCGCACGTTCGCATCGACGCTGAGCGGGCCGGTCAGCTGTCCGCCGCCGTTCACCGCGACGCCGAACACGGTGCTGTTCTGGGGGACGTCGTTGAGGACGGCGTCGCCGATGCGCTCGAGCGAAACCGAGGTGCTGAGCCGAAGGCCGGCCGGCATGTTCCAGGTCTGGTCGAGGCCGAGCATCGTGTCCTTGCCGCTCGGCGTCGAGGCGAAGTCGAGCTGCACGCGGTTGCTGCCCCAGGAGTTCAGGTGATCCACCGAGCCCTGCAGGGACCAGGCGGTCTCGCCGCCCGAGTGGCTCACGTTGGCAACGCCGCCCACGCCCCAGTCGCGCGAGACCTGGTAGCGCGTGTCGGCGGTGAGGAACGTCGTCTCGCGACCCTCGCCCGACACCGAATGCACCTCGTCGATGCCGACGTCGGCGAGCCACTGTCGCGACTGGTAGCTGTAGCGGTAGTAGCCGCCCTCGGCATCGTTGGCGATGAGCTGGTTGCCCCAGGTGAGGTTCGGGTCGATGCGAAAGAGGCCGGCGCTCTGCTGCACGCGTCCCGAGGACAGCGTGCCGTCGATCCAGGTGCCGAGCGCGTTGCCGATGCCGCTGCCGCTGATGCCGCCGTCGAGGAGGCTGAACTGGAGCTTCGCGCCGCTGTCCTGCCAGGCGGCGCTCAGGAGCCCGGTTGCCGAGGAGGCGCGGCCGCCGAGCGCGAAGAGGGGACCCGCGCCGAGGTTCACGTTCTCGGCATCGACCAGCTGTCCGCCCACGGTCCAGTTCTTGTTGGGTGAGTACTCCGCGCCGAGCGTCGCCGTCGAGCCGCCAAGCGTGCGAAAGCCGGGGACCGCGATGCCGTCGTAAAGGCCTGGCGTGCCGCCGCCCGCGACCACCTCGAGGCCCGAGGGTCCGCGCCACTCGGTCGTCGCACCCTGCATCGGCGCGGTCGGCAGGTAGAACCGCGCCTGCGCGCGCGCAAGCGTGATGTCGGGGCTGTTGATGTCGCCGAGCGCCGCATCGGCGTGCCAGCCGGTGCCGAAGGGCATG
>CAYNCY010000337.1:0-4783 GCA_964395195.1 uncultured Steroidobacteraceae bacterium | reverse complement strand
CGACGAACTCCTCGCCACCGTAGCGTCCGATCACGTCGGACTGCCGCAGCTCTGCCTGGATCGGCTCGACGATTGCGCGCAGGCACGCATCGCCGGCGGCGTGGCCGTAGGAGTCGTTGATGTCCTTGAAGTGATCAAGGTCGATAAAGAGGAGGGCGATCGGCAGGTCGCGGGCGCGCGCACGCAGGCAGGCGGCCTCGAGGCGCTCGATCAGCGAGCGTCGATTGAGGACTCCCGTCAGCGCGTCCGTTTGCGCGCGACGCTCCGCGTCGCTGAGCGCCACCCGCTGGTCGCGCAGGCGATCCGCGACGCCGAGCGCAATCAGGATAGCCGCCGTGACCATGGACAGCGGCAGCCCGAAATAGAGCAGGCGTTCCGCATTCTCGTCATCGGCCATCAGCAGCCGGGCAGCGGTCGCAATCGTCGTCGCCTCGAGAAGGCCCCACGCCAGCAGAAACCAGCCCGCCGCGCGAATGCCACGCCGCCAGGCGAGGAACGAAACGACCAGCGTAAAAAGCGCCGTGCCAAGGAAGAGAACGTTACCGACGTTCGAGATCAGCCCGGCGAATCCGTACAGCTTCCCGACGTTCGAGAGTGCAAGCAGCACGAACGCCCAGGCAAGCCACAGGAACACCGAGTAAATCCGCGGCGAGAAATGCTTGAGCTCGGTGATTTCCCGGACGAACAGGCATGCGATGGCGCCGCTCAGCGCGACCGGAACGTTCCACGCATGAGATGTGAGGGGCCGCGCCCACTCGAGCCACGGCCAGTCGAAGCCCTGCCCCGACAAATAGACGATATAGAGCGCCTGGAGCGTGAAGAACGCCGCGTACAGGATGAACAGCCGATCGGAGAGCACGAACCAGATCAGGAGCGCCGCGAGGGAGACGGCAAGGAGCGCGCCGAAGGCGAGCGCGATCATCCGGCCGTGACCGGCGCCACGTGCGAGCTCCTCATCGAGTGTCGACACCGCAACCGTGACGTCGCCGCGCGCTCCGCCACGCGCGTCGCTGTGGACATAATACGTACGGCCCGCCCCGATGCCGTCCGGAAGCGTGAAGACGGCGGCCTTCGCCCCGCGAAACTCGTAGAGCTCGAGCGCGAGCGGGATCCGTCGAGCGGAGGCGTCGCCTGCCTCGAACAGCTCCGGCGCAATCGCACCAGCGCCGCGAACGACCAGGACCGGCACGCTGCTGGGACTGTCGGAGGCGGTCGCCCGAACGCGAAACCACCGCGCATCGGCCCGGCTCGCCTGCGCGAGCGGGCGGAACTGGCCGTCGAGCGAGCCGTTCGTCACCGCTTCGGCGGAATCGGCCGGAATTGACAGCGCTTCGACCGGCAATGCGACCGGCGCATGGACAGGCCCGGCGGCCCCGGCGACCGACGCAAGGCCAAGCAGCCCTACCGCAAGCAATCCACGCACGCCCGAACCTCCGCCCCGTCGCGGGACCGACGAGTCGACCCGTCTCTATTATTTCTGTGGACACAGTATCGTAAGCGCCCCGACGACCGTCAACGTCGCACTGGACCGGGACGGCCTGGACGCACGTGAACCGCTCTACGGGCTGCCGCGCTCGGATCGCCGGCTGTCGTGGCACACTAACCGCACGACCCGGCCGCCAAGACCGGTGCATCGGCGGTGGACGAAGAGCTCGTCGTCCGGCTGCTTCTATCAATTGAGGTTCAAGTGCGATGACAAGCGTAACCGCCCGCCTTGTGTTCCTGACGTGCTCGCTCGCCGCGCTGCCAACCGCGCTCGCGGCTGCGCCCGCGCATGCGCCGGCCGACCTCGTTTTGACAGAGGCCAAGGTGTATACGGCAACGCCCGCCAGGACGACAGCCGAGGCGATCGCGGTGCAGGACGGGAAAATCGCTTTCGTGGGTTCGGCAAAGGACGCCGCCGGATGGATCGGCCCCAAGACCCGCGTCGAACACGCGGCCGGCCGCCTCGTGCTCCCGGGACTCTATGACTCGCACATCCATCCCACGGAAATCGTCGACCTCGACATCTGCGACCTCAAGAGCGCGGCCAAGTCGCTCAAGGACATCACTGCCTTCGTGAAGGGCTGCATTGCGCGCTACAAGATCGCGCCCGGCCAGTGGGTCAATGTCTCACAGTGGAACTTCAGCAACGGCAACGAGCCTGACGCGACGCATCCGACGCTGCGCGCCGCGCTCGACCAGGCCGCAACCGACCGTCCCATCCAGCTGCTCGGGAACGACGGCCATCACGGAGCGTTCAACAGCATGGCGCTGGCGCGGGCCAAGAACGCCGCGGGCAAGACCGTCGGCTACTCGAAAGCTTCGCTCAACGGCGACCTGCAGGCGTTCCGCAAGCTCGTCGGCGTCGATGCGAGCGGCGAGCCGAACGGCTCCGCCAACGAGGAATCCCGCGACGCGATGGACCTGCCCTCGATGCTCGCCGTCAACCTGGCTGAACTGATGAAGGCGCCGGCCCGTGTCACGGCGCGCCTCAACAGCGTCGGCATTACCGGCATGCTCGATGCGGCCGTCGATCCCCAGGCACTGCCGCTCTACGATGCGCTCGACAAGACAGGCAAGCTGACGGTCCGAACGACGCTGGCACTCTATTTCGATCCGACCGAGATCAAGACGAAGACGGGTGCGCCCGACTGGGACCGCATGGTCGGGGAGGCAACCCGGATCAGGGCGCACTACGCCAATAACCCGCTCCTGCACGCCGACATCGTCAAGCTGTTCGCGGACGGCGTGCTTGAAGGCAACCCGTATGCCGTCCCGCCGACCCTGCCGGAGGTTGGAGCCATCAAGCCGTACCTGCAGCCGATCTTCGCGGCTGGAAAAGACGGCCACATGGTGGTCACCGGTTACGTCGACACCGCTGCCCCCCTCTGTGTCGAGGTGCGCACGCACGCGGAGAAGTACGCATCGATCGATTCCATCGCCGCGTTCCGCAAGGCTCACGGCTATCATCCGGGGCAATGCGATATTTCAACGGGGCAGCTGCAAGCGCCTCGGGCCGTGCTGATCGAGTTCGTCCGCCGATTCCACCTGGCCGGTTTCCCGGTGCATATCCACGCAATCGGTGACCTTGGCATCCGCACGGCGGTGGATGCCATCGAGGCGGCGCGAGCCGCGGACGGGGTTTCCTCGCAGCACGATGCGTTGGCGCACATCCAGCTCGTCAATCCGGCCGATGCCGTCCGGATTGGCCGCGATCATCTGTACCTGGCGTTCACCTATGCGTGGGCGTACACGGATCCGGAGTACGACGTGTCAGTCATTCCGTTCTTCGATCGGATTAGCGGTACGGATTCTGCCGCGTTGCATCCCGCGAACGGTTACTACGAAAAGAACGCGTACCCCGCGCGGTCACTCATGAAGGGTGGCGCGATACTGCTCGGCGGCTCGGATGCGCCGGTCGACACACGCGATCCGCGTCCGTTCGTAAACATGTCTATGGCGGTTACGCGTAGCCAGACCGGCAAGCCGCCACTCAATCCTGCCGAGAGCATCTCGATCCGCGATGCCGTCGATGCCTACACCATCAACGGCGCACGCTACCTGCATCGCGAGGCGGAAGCGGGCTCCATCGAAGTCGGGAAGTCCGCCGATTTCGTTGTCCTCGACCGCGACATTCTTGCGCTTGGCGACTCGGGTCACGCGGCCGACATCGCCAACACCAAGGTCCTCGAGACGTGGTTCATGGGCAAGCCCGTGTTCAAGCGCTAGCCGTGTCGCGCGGCGATTCGACGGTCGGTCGAGCGCTCCGTTAGGCAGATCCGTCGCCGTCCTCACCGAGGTCGAAGAGGCTCGTCGCGATCATCTCGAGAACCGGCCTTGCGGCCTGGTTCGAGAGTCGCCACTGCCAGTTGACGATCCCGGTTCGCCCGGAAGACGAGCGCCGCGCCTCAAGCACTTCGAGGCGCAGACGTAGCGCATCGCCTGGCCGCACGGGCTCGAGCCAGCGAAGCTGGTCGATGCCGGGCGAGCCGAAGGACTCGGACCCGGCAAGGACTGCCTCGACCGCCAGCTCCATGCCGATTGCGCAGGTCATCCAGCCACTTGCAATCAGGCCCGACCAACGACCCGTCGCGGCCCTGTCCAGGTCGGTGTGAAACCACTGGGGATCGTAGCGGCTCGCGAACGCGATGATCTCCTCGGTCGTGACGCTGCGCTCGCGCGTCTCGATCACCCGGCCGACCGTCAGCTCTGAAAATCGCATGATCGATCGTCCCAATAGTCCAAAGGCCCCAGATCAGTTGAAGCGGACGTACTCGCAGTCGACCGCCTGGCCGTTGATACCGGATGCGGGTGGAGAAATCCAGTTCGCGAACTGGCCGGGGCCGACGACCCGTCCCATCAGCGACTGGACGAATGTGCGGTCCTCGTCCGTCGGCAGCCATTCAGCTACGTTGGCGCGCCACTCGTCCTCCGAAATGATCGCTCCCTGTGGCGACACCTTGAGCTGGGCCAGCGGGCCAATCTGGCGGTTGAACGCCTTGTGGGGCACATCGAGCCGGAACGCCACGCCCTTCTTCGCGAGCGCGGCGTTCCACGCCTCTACGCCTGCGACCGAGTCGCGCACGAAGTCATCGCGCAGGCGTTCATTGAGCGCGTTGAGGGCGGGTGCGTCCTTCGCCTCCAGCACTCCCTCCCGCAGCTCAAGAATTGAATAGCGCGCCTCCTGCAACTGGTGGTCGTCGGCAATGTGGTCTTCGCGGAATCGACCCTTGAGGCCGGTCGTGTAGAACGTCGCTGCATTGGATGATCTAAAAGGGGATTTCAATATATTTCTAAAAAC
>CAYNCY010000336.1:0-4822 GCA_964395195.1 uncultured Steroidobacteraceae bacterium | reverse complement strand
TGCGGCGAGAACGGATCGAACTCCGACGCCATGTCGTTGGTCATGCCGCCGACGAAGTGGCCGGCGATGTGGTTCTTCGTATAGATGAAGAAGTTCGTGTTCGCCGACATCTCGTACGAGAGCGTCACTTCCTTGCGGTCGCAGAGCGGGCGCGTCGCGCCCGCGAACGGTGCCGTCTGGCCCGCGGCCGGGAACAGGCTCATCACGTCCGGAACGACGCGCAGGGCGCCTGCGCACGGCCAGATCTGCTGCGCGCTCGCGAAGTCATCGCGCGGGTTGACCACACCGAGGTTGGTGGTCGGGTTCACCGCGTTGTTCGCGTTGTAGTACGAGTTCAGCGCCGCCTGGTCGGGCAGGATGAACACGTTGCCGAGGCCCACGAACTGCTGGGTCAGCGGGGCGATGTAGATGTCGCCCATCAGGATGTTCTTGTCCTCTTCCTTGACGATCTCGTAGCCGGTCGGCACGACCACTTCGACGACGTACTTGCCAGGCGGCAGCATCGGCGTCTTGTCGTCCGGGTTCGGGACGCAGATCGTGCAGTTGGTGCCCGCCAGCGTCGCCGCCGGGGTCCCCGCCGTCAGCGACTTGCCGGCGCCCGCCGGGCGGCCCGTCGCCGGGTCGATCAAGACGGTGCTCGGGAACTGGTACTTGCCGTCATAGGGTGCCGGCTGGATCTGGTTCAGCATCGACCAGCCGTCGAAGCACTTGAACTGCGAGTTGTACGCAATCGCGTGCTTGAGACCGGTGGTCGGGTCCGGCGTGTCGAGCCACATCTTGCTGCCCCGGAGGGTCGCGAAGAAGCCGCTCGAGGGGTCCTGGCCCGGGCAGTTCATGTTCGGCACGTAGCCGCTGGCCGCGCCCGTCGGATCCACGAACTGGGTCATGGTCCCATCGGGATTCGTGCGGAAACCCTGCGCCCACTTGTCCCAGCTCGCGGACTGCGTGGTGTCGACGAGGGTCAGCGTCTTCGAGCCGTCGGCGGCGACGCCTTCCGCGTAGAGGTTCAGCGTGACGTCCGGAACACCCGGCTCCCACACCAGCTGGACGCCCAGGGTCGGGTCGTCGAACGGCCGCGTCGAGTGATAGATCACGATGCCGCTGATGCCGCCCGTTTCATTCTTGGCGAACGACTTCATGCCGAAGTCGATGAAGCTGTGCTGGCCCAGCAGGCCCTGCCACGCTTCGGTCTTCCACGGCGGGTCGATGCGGCCGCTCGAGAGCTTGCCGGCTCCGCTGTACGCATCGGGTCCCGTCGGCGCGCCCGCGCCGGCCCAGTACGGGCCGTTCTTGATCGATTCGCCCGCGGCGCAGTCCGCACCGACGCAGTAGATCGCGCCCGGCACGCGCAGGGCGAGCGGGAGCGAGTTCGATTCGGAGCTGCCGGCGAGGAAGGCCGCCGTCTTCGAGCACGGGCCACCCGCAGCGACCGAAAGCGGCGAGCAGTCATCCGGGCCGCCCGAGTCGTACACGACGTGCTGGCCCGTGGCCTTGTACCGCGTCGAATCCGGCTCGACGACCAGCCAGTTCATGAACGGGAACACTTCGTTGTAGGTCGCGTAGCCGTTCAGGTCGGAGTTGTTCTGGAACCCGATGCTGCCGTCGCGGTAGCGGATCTTGATCGGCAGCAGTGCAATGCCAGGTTCGAGGTCATTGCCGCTCGCATCGCGGTCCGGGATGCCGTTGCCGTTCGAGTCGATGTACATGCGGGTGTACAGGTTCGTGCGCCACTGCGTGGCGGTCACGGTGACCGGTGTGTCGCCGCCGACCGTGACGCTCGTCACCAGGCCGTCGAGCATGATGTCGTTCCACTGGTCGAACACGGCCAGCTTGTAGACGCCATCCGGCAGGCCCGTCATGCGGAAGTTGCCATCCGCATCGCACTTGGCGAAGGAGATGTCCTGCGCGTCCGGCAGGCCGAGCGAGACGTAGCACTGCGAGAACGCGAAGGCGTCGTAGCTGCCGGTGTCGTAGGTGCGCTCGTCCGGCGTACGGCTCATGTGGTTGCCGTGGACGTGGCCGGTGATCGAGGAGTTGCAGGCGAGTCCGCCGCCCTTCGGGAGCGGGTCGCAAAGGCCCGTGCCCGAGGCGTTGGTGCGCCGGTCATTGATGATCTTCGGGTTGGCGAAGCCGATCTGGACGTGGAAGCCGCCCGGACCGAATTCCTGGAAGTAGGACGGCTCGCCCGGACGGATGAACGCCTCGTGCGGCTTGCCGCCGTCGAGCGTGTTCGTCTGCAGCCATTCCTCGCCGCGGGCGATGCGATCGGCCGCCGGGAACGCCTGGATCTCGTAGAGGCCCGGGTAGAGGTTCACGATGACCGCCTGGCCCGCGAGCGGCGACATCGTCGTGCCGTCATCCTCGTAGGTCGGGCAGGTGACGATCATGCCGACAAGGTTGTCGGGATTGGTCGAGATCGGGCACGCGTTGTGACCCGTGCTCGGGTCGATCGTGCCGGCGAGCGAGTTCGACAACGGCATGTTGAACATGTCGTAGGTCGGCTGGCCGGTGTTGTCACCGAGGCCACCGGCCTGGTCGAACAGCACGACGTTGAAGCTGCCGAGGCCCGCCTCGTTCGGTGCCAGGATGTCGACGCCGCCGCCGGCATCGTTTTCGCCGTTGAGCGGGTAGTCGTCCTCGTAGACGAGCACCGCGATCTTGGCGGTCGGGAGCGGAGTCTCGATCAGCTTGATCGTGACCTGCGGGTTCGTGATCGGGGTCCCCGCCGAGGTGAACTGCGGGAATATCTGCGCGCCGCCCATGTTGTGGCCGCAGGAACCCGTTCCCGGCGCGTAGTCGGACGCGCTCGGGCAGTCGAGGATCGGGTCGAAGGTGCGGGTCTTGCCCGTCACCGCATCGGTCACGGGACCGCCGACGCCGGCGACCGTCGGGTTGATGCCGTCGCCCGGCATCACCGAGATGAAGTAGTGCTTGTTCGGGTCGAGGGCAACGTCGGCCGGGTTCAGCTCCTGGCGCTGCGTGCCCGGACGGCAGATACCGTTGCCCTGGTCGCACACGACACTGGTCGCGCCGCCACCGGTGGTCTGCCCGCTTTCGCACGAGACCGCGCCGACGCAGCCCGTGGCCACGACCGGCATGCCGGCCGAGTGGAAGTTGTAGCCGAGCGCCTCGACGGGCATCGGCGGGCACGGACGGCTGTACGAGTCGGTCAGTGCCGGGGTTCCGGCCGGCACGCCGGCCGTGTTGACCTGGCACTTCGGGTCGATCCAGAACGTCCGGTCCTCCTCGATGATCCACCGGTAGTCGGTGACCGGCCAGCCCGTGCGCTGGTCGACGAGGTTCACCTTGAGGTTCGAGCCCTGCGGGAAGGTGACCGTCACGGTCGCGGCCGACGCCGCGGCGGTGAGCTGCGAGTTCAGTACGTTGTACGTGAACGAATAGGTGCCCGCGGCCGTCGCGACGGCCGTGAACGAACCGTCGGCATTGACGGCGAGCGTCGCCGTGCCGGTGCCGTTGCTGACCGAGGTCGGGACGGTCGTCACGTCCACCTTGAGCGGCAGGCCGGCGGGATCGAAGTCATTGGTCAGGATCCCGGGCGGATTGATCGCGAGGTATTTCGCGTTCGTGCCCGTGTAGCTGTCATTGGCGAGCTGCGGCGCGCCGGAGACGGTGCAGCCGGTCGACGCCGAATTGGTCGTCGAGTCGCACTCGATGATCGTCGCGGTGTGCGGGTTCTTGCCATTGACCTTGTAGGCGAACGACGCGCCGCAGGCGCCGGTGGCCGGCGGCGTGTAGGTGAACGTGCCGTCCGGATTGACGACGAGGGTCGCCGTGGCCGGGAGCGCCGGCACCACCGAACCGACGCCATTGGCGCCGTCGACGTTGCGCAGGAGGCCAGCGGCCGGATCGACCACGGAGAGCGTGCGTCCGCTGACGCACTGGTACATCTGGTCGAGGTCGCCGCTCAGCGCAACGCCGGCGCCGGCGGCCGATCCGACGCCCGTCTGCGCGCCACCGGCGACCGCGAGGTAGCTCTGCATGCCGCCGTCGCGCTGGTTGTTGGTCGAGAGGCTGAGTTGCCGGTCGAACAGCGGATACGACGCGGGCGCGTACGTGCCGTTCGCCTGGGTGGGATGGATGGCGACGTCGTAGGTCTTGCCTGCCGCCAGGAACACTTCGTTCTGGATGCGCGCGGCGCCCGGCAGCGGGTTGCCGTCCTCGGCGATCAGCGTCATCGGCTGGCCGACGACCGACGGCACGTGCATGCGCAGGCCGGCGTTGACGAGGTGAACGACGACGGTGTTCGCCGAGGCGGTGGTCAGCGGGTTCGTCGTCCCCGGCGCGAGCACCGGGATCGTCGAGGCGCCGATCGCCGTGCGATCGAAGGAAACGCCGTTGACGAGGTAGTAGCGCGGGCTGTAGTTGACCGCCGGGGGGTAGCAGGTGTTGAAGTTCGAGGACAGCGGGTTGCCGCACTGGCCGGGCTGGCCCGACCACACGGTCGTCTCCGAGAAGCCCGCCGTGTTGACCGCCGTGCTGACGGAGGTGTTCTGCACGGGGTCGATTTCGCTCAGGATGACCGGCACGTCGGCGTCAAACGCCTGTACCGCGGCCGCGGTCACGGGCAGCGCCGCGTTCGTCGGGTAGGTCTGCGTCGACGCCTTGACCACGAGGATGCCGTAGAGGCCCATCGGCCCCTGGATCGACGGGTGCGTGCCCGACTCGATGAGATAGGTGCCCGGGCGCAGTCCGTTCCACGACGGCAGAACGGTCGTCGCGCCCGCGAGCACTTCCGTCGCGAACGAGCGCACGCGCGGCGCCTGCGCCGGCGGGATGTTGGTCGCGCTGCCGAAGCTCTGGA
>CAYNCY010000335.1:2286-4831 GCA_964395195.1 uncultured Steroidobacteraceae bacterium | reverse complement strand
AGCTCGTGCGGCCCGATTCGTCCGAGGAACCAGTCGAGCGAGTCCCCACGGTGCGTTCGGCTGCCGACGACCCGTATCGGCTCGGCCGACGGGCGTCGCGTCACGATCGCCTGCGGCGCGGCGTTGCCCTGAATGCGCGTTGCCCCCACGCCCGCCACCCCCGTGTAGATCACATCGCGGACGGGCACACCGACGACGCCGAGCACGGGCTCGTGACCGGCGATGAGTGCGACGTTCACGGTGAACTCGCCATTTCGCGCAAGGAACTCGCGCGTTCCATCGAGCGGATCCACGAGCCAGTACGCCGGCCAGTGACGCCGCAACTCGAATGGGGTCGCCTCTGCTTCCTCCGAGAGCACCGGCCATCCCGGCGTCAATGCATCGAGTGCCGCAGTAATCAGGCGGTGCGAGGCGAGATCGGCAGCGGTCAGCGGGCTCTCGTCCGCCTTCGGTGTGGTCTCGATCGAGGCGGACGCGTACACCTCGAGAATGGCGTTCCCGGCACGACGCACGAGATCGACGACGGGGCCGACGAGGCGCGCCGCATCGCCTGCGGCCAACGGAGCTGGCGGCACGCTCCTCATGTCGGCTTTCGTGCGGGCGGCGCGAGGAGCCCCCGGCTCGCGATGTGCTCGACAATGAGCTCCGCCGCCTGCTCGGGTGAGAGCAGGGTCGTGTCGATTCTGATCTCGGGCTTCTCGGGTGCCTCGTAGGGCGAGTCGATGCCGGTAAAATTCTTGAGGAGTCCCTGACGCGCCTTCTTGTAGAGGCCCTTGGCGTCGCGCTGCTCGGCGAGCGCGAGCGGTGCGTCGACGAAGATCTCGTAGAACTCATCGGCCGCGTGCAGTTCGCGCGCCATGCGCCGCTCGGACCGAAACGGCGAGATGAACGAGACGAGCGTGATGAGCCCCGCATCGACCATGAGCTTCGAGACTTCCGCGACGCGGCGGATGTTCTCGACGCGGTCCTGGGAGGTGAAGCCAAGGTCCTTGTTGAGGCCGTGGCGCACGTTATCGCCATCGAGCAGGTACGTGTGCCGCCCCATCGCGACCAGACGCTTGTCGACGAGGTTGGCGATCGTGGACTTGCCGGCACCCGAGAGGCCGGTCAGCCAGAGCACGCAACCGCGCTGGCCTTTCTGAGCTGCGCGGACCTTGCGATCGACGTCGAGCGCCTGCCAGTGGACGTTCTGGGAGCGGCGAAGCGCAAAGTGAAGCAGCCCGGCCCCGACCGTCTCGTTCGTCAAGCGGTCGATCAGGATGAAGCCGCCCAGGGTCGCGCTCGTTGCATACGGCTCAAAGCCTGTCGGACGATCGAATTGCAGTTCGCAGACGCCGATGTCGTTGAGCTCGAGCCGCTCCGCAGGCTCCTGCTCGAGCGTGTTCACGTTGACCCGGTATTTGAGCGGCATGACGGTCGCGAGCACTGTCTGCGCCGCGACCTTGAGGAGGTACTGACGGCCCTGCAACATCGGCTGCTCGTGCATCCAGATGAGCGCGGCTTCGAACTGGTCGGCCACCTCGAGCGGCGCATCGCGCGCCGTGAGGATGTCCCCGCGACTGACGTCGACCTCGGTCGCGAGGGTCAGCGTGACCGACTGGCCCGCCACGGCCTCTTCGAGGTCTCCCTCCGCCGTGACAATTCGTTCGATGGTGCTTTCGCGCCCGGATGGCGCGACCCGCACGCCCTGCCCGCGCCGGATGCGTCCGCTCGTGATCTGGCCCGCGAAGCCGCGAAAATCCTGATGCGGGCGGTTGATCCACTGGACCGGCATTCGGAACGGCCTCGCCAGATCGGCCGCGTCGACCGCGACGTTCTCGAGGAATTCGAGCAACCGCGGGCCGCGGTACCAGGGCATGTGGCCGCTCGGCGCAATGACATTGTCACCGTCGACCGCCGAGATCGGGATCGCGGTGATCTCGCGGATGCCGAGCCGTTCGGCGAACTCCCGGTATTCGGCCTCAATCTCCGAAAAACGCTCCGCCGAGTAGGCGACCAGGTCCATCTTGTTGATGGCGAGCACGAAATGACGAATGCCGATCAGCGAAGCGAGGTAGCTGTGGCGGCGCGTCTGCGTGAGCACGCCCTTGCGCGCGTCAATGAGGATGACCGCAACATCGGCGGTCGAGGCGCCCGTCACCATGTTGCGTGTGTACTGCTCGTGCCCGGGCGTGTCCGCGACGATGAACTTGCGCCGCGCGGTGCTGAAATAGCGATATGCGACGTCGATCGTGATGCCTTGCTCGCGCTCGGCGGCGAGTCCGTCGACGAGCAAGGCGAAGTCGAGCGCCTCGCCGCGCGTGCCGAGCCGCTTCGAGTCGGCGTTGAGCGCGGCGAGCTGGTCGTCGAGGATCGTGTTCGCCTCGTAGAGGAGGCGTCCGATCAGAGTCGACTTGCCATCGTCGACGGATCCGCAGGTGATGAACCGTAGCAGCGTCTTCGGCCGTTCAGCGCCGACGGTTCCAGGGGCTTCTCGATCGGTGGATGGTGTGGGCATGGGCGAGCTAGAAGTAGCCTTCCTGCTTCTTCTGCTCCATCGACGCGC